>CAZEQX010000008.1:0-32992 GCA_964514635.1 uncultured Thiothrix sp. | reverse complement strand
GCGCAATTACATAAACGATCTATACTCCTAGGAAATGATGGCTATCGTAACGATAGCGGTTATTTTGAATAGGGAAATGATTGTTAGAACGCATCGTGAGAAGGTTTTGTCACACCCTTGTGAGGATGTGTCAATAGTATCAAGGAACGATTTCTCTCGCGTAATGAGCCAGTGACCTGATGGGACTGGCTCTTTTTTTATTAATAGGGTAGAAAAATCTTCTGCATAATGCCTAAAATTTCGGTGCGCCACACGACTGCCACTAATCCTGCCATCGCTAACCACGGTCCGAAAGGCATCGGTGTGTTTTCGCGGTTGCGTTTGATTAGCATAAGGCTAATGCCGAAAATAGCACCGAATGCCGATGAAGCGAAAATAACAAAAGGCAGAATCTGCCAGCCACCCCATGCACCCAAGGCCGCTAACAGTTTGAAGTCACCGTGTCCCATGCCTTCTTTGCCCGTTAATAGGCGAAATAAGTGAAACACCGACCATAAGGATAAATAACCCAACGCCGCGCCCATAACAGCATCGGGTAAGGCTACGAAAGTGTTGGAGAGGTTCGCCATTAAACCAGCCCATAGCAATGGGTAAGTGATGACATCCGGCAGTAACATGGTGTTGGCATCGATCATGAACAATGCGACTAATGTCCAAGTAAAGCCAAGTAATAACACCAGTTCCAGACCAAACCCGACCCGCCACGCAACTAGCATGGAAAGAGCAGCGGTAGCCGCTTCAACTAGTGGATACTGCATGGAAATCGGTGTTTTACAGCCACGGCATTTACCACCCAAAGCTAAGTAGCTGATAATAGGGATATTTTCGATGGCAGTGATCTGATGCCCGCAGGTCGGGCATTGGGAGCGCGGTACAACCAAATTAAAGTGCGAACCTAAATCGGATTCAGGCGGATGTTTATTTAACCATTCTTGACAATCGCGCCGCCATTGACGCTCCAGCATGATCGGCAAACGGTAGATAACGACATTTAAAAAACTGCCGATTAATAGTGACAATAGCCCAACAGTAACCAGTAGCCATGCTTTGCTGGTACTGAGTAAATACATAAATTCCATATTGTTGTTGTTCTCAAACGACTGAACCAAGTTTGAAAATAGGTAGGTACATGGCAATGACCAAACCACCAACCAGAACACCTAATACCGCCATGATAAGTGGCTCAATTTGTTTGGATAAGGTGTCGACCAGATTATCCACTTGTTCTTCATAATAATCAGCTACTTTTGCAAGCATTTCTTCCAAACGTCCTGACTCTTCACCAATGCGTGTCATCTGTACCACCATGTTGGGGAAGGTTTGCGTGGTTTGCATGGCAACATTGAGTTGTACACCACGCGCGGTATCGTCTTGCATTCTGCGTGTGGCATCTTCGTAAACGATATTGCCTGTTGCACCTGCAACGGAATCCATTGCTTCAACCAATGGTACACCAGCAGCAAACATGGTGGATAATGTGCGCGAAAAACGAGCAATGGCGGAGAGATTAATGATATTGCCAACAATAGGGAATTTGAGGAGAGCGCGGTCAACAGCGCGATCAAAAGAACGAGACGTGCGTCTGGCTGTACCAAAGGCGTATCCTGTCGCAACAAAGCCAATGACGGGCATCCACCAGTTAGCTTGCAACCAGTCAGATAGCGAGATCACGAACAAAGTAAATGCGGGTAAGTCTGCACCAAAGCTGCTAAATACTTCTTTAAACTGTGGAATAACCCAGATTAACAAAATAGCCGATACAACCACTGCTGCAATAATAACAATGACGGGGTACATCAAGGCTTTTTTCACTTTGGCTTTAAGTGATTCGCTTTTTTCTTTGTAAGTCGCAACTTTATCCAGCATGGTCTCCAGTGTACCTGCTTGCTCGCCCGCTTTGACAAGGTTGACGAAAAGTTTATCGAAATAACGAGGGTGCTTACTCAATGCTTGCCCTAATCCAGCTCCACCTTCGATGTCCGCTTTGAGTTTGCGCACTAGATCACGCAGAGCCGCATTGTCACCACTGTTGGCAATCATTTCCAAAGACTGCACCATCGGCACACTAGAGCGCATCATGGTGGTAAGTTGACGGGCGAATTGCGCAATATCAGCGGGTTTAATTGCTGGTTTGAACAATGGGGCTGGTTTTTTATAAACGCGCCCTGGGTTGATGCCTTTGCGACGTAATTCAGCGCGTAACCAGTTAGGGTTCACCGCTTGGGTTTCGCCCCGCATTTTTACACCGTTTCGATTAACGCCTTCCCAAACGTACATGTATTGTTGGGCAGCAGGTGTAGCCTGTTTCGCTGGCATTGGCTTGTTCAGGATTTTGCTCTGCATAGTATCGTTGAGTCTGCGTTATTTTTATTAATGTCGTCAGCGTACCATAAACTAACAACGGCGTTACGTCCTTTAGACAACTGGTTATCTGTTGACGTTAATTAGTCGGCAGTGACACGTTCTAATTCGGCCAAGGAAGTGATGCCCTGACGAACCTTATTCATACCCGATTGGCGCAGATCGAGAATACCTTCTTTGCGGGCTTGATCCGCCAGATCTATGGAGTTACAGCCATTCATGACCATGCGTCCCATTTCAGCGGAAATGGGCATAACCTGGTATATCCCCACCCGTCCTTTATAACCGCGTGAGCAATCGGCACAACCTACGGGTTCATAAATGGTTAGGTGATTTAATTCATCTGCTTGAAACCCCATACCCAGTAAGATTTCATGCGGAACGTGAGCTGGACGTTTGCATTTATCGCATAAGCGTCGTGCTAAACGTTGCGCAATAATCAAATGCACAGAAGAGGCAATGTTAAAGGGCGGAACACCCATATTTAATAAACGGGTTAAGGTTTCGGGGGCGCTATTGGTGTGCAATGTGGACAATACCAAGTGTCCGGTTTGTGCTGCTTTGATGGCAATTTCGGCGGTTTCGAGGTCACGAATTTCCCCCACCATGATGACATCAGGGTCTTGGCGCAAAAATGCGCGTAGTGCATCGGCAAACGTTAAGCCCACTTTCGGATTCACATTGACCTGATTCACGCCAGGCATGTTGATTTCGGCTGGGTCTTCAGCCGTGGAAATGTTTTTTTCAGGAGTATTGAGAATGCCTAACCCTGTGTAAAGTGTGACCGTCTTACCGCTCCCCGTAGGACCTGTCACTAGAATCATGCCGTCGGGTTTATTCAATGCTCGGAGAAAATCTTTTTGTTGCTTGGTTTCAAAGCCTAATTTTTCCACGCCTAATGCAGCATTATTGGAGTCCAAAATCCGCATAACCACCTTTTCGCCGAAAACGGTCGGCAGTGTATTCACACGAAAATCGATTTTCTTTTGTTCAGGAGTGGTGAAGCGGATACGCCCGTCTTGTGGTACACGTCTTTCGGAAATATCCATGCGTGCCAGAACTTTGAGGCGTGAAATGAGTTGTTGTGCGGAGTCATTCGGCGGCGTTGCCACGACCTGCAAAATACCGTCGATCCGGTAACGAATGCGCAGGTTCTTCTCAAACACTTCGATGTGAATATCAGATGCTTTGGATTTAATAGCATGAGCCAATAATTTGTCGACAAACTCCACAACAGAGGGGTCATCACCCTCGTTTTTGACCTTGAGTTCGCGCGTATCTAACGAAATTTCTTTGGCTTTGGCTTCGGCAATCACCGAAGTGCTACCACCGCCATTGTGTGTTGGTGCTGTTTGTCCGCTAAGACCGCCATCCGCCTCTAATTGTACTTGTAATTTATCGTACTCGACGAAAACAGGTTCAGGAATCAGGCCAGTGGCAAACTTAACATCGTCCAAATTGGTCAAATACGTCGGGTCAGCCAACGCAACCATGAGGTTTTTACCGCGCTGGTAGATGGGGAGCAAATTAAGTTTTTTGACTTGTTCAGGGGTTAAAAGGTTAGTAACTTTGGCAGGAATATCAACCTGATGCAAATCAACCATGCTCAAGCCGTATTCAACACTGGCTGCGTAAGCGATGTCTTTGGCAGAAACAAGACGCGAATGAACTAACCATGCTACGAGCGACACTTTTTCCGCACGGGATTTCTGAACCGCTTGTGTTGCTTGTTCTTTGTCGATGACTTCCTGTACGACAAGCTGCCGTACTAGACCTGGCAATGGAATGGAAGATGTCAGTGGTAACATAGTTATTTGCTTATCTTAGTTGTTATAGGTGTACAAGCAATCAAATCATACCGCCAGTAACGTGGCTGTAAAATGAATTTTACCCAGATATTGAGATGGTGTGATTCAAACTGAGTCGTTCACCTCTCACCGTCACGTTCACTGAAATCTTCAATCAACGCGACCGCTCGTCAAGATCGTAACTAGTTTGGTGTATTACTGATGTTTCGTATGCAGAAAACTTATCAAAATGCTGAGTTTTCCAGATAAGCGGAAAGTGTAATGAGAGAGCCGTATCAGTGGGGGTGAGAATCCCCAGACGGCGATTCTCACTAAGAGAAGCAAGAAGTTGATGATTACCAGGGGCTAATATCCAGAATATCAACTGGCTGTTTGGTTGAGCGATCCCAAATCCATAACACATCCTTCTCTTTACCTGCCAGTGGCAGAAACGCATAATCACTTGGGGTTTTGCCATATGCTTTAATAAAATTATCAAGCATATTTTTAGATTTTTCATTTTTATTGATGGTGTTGGGATCAACTCCATTTTTCAGAACTTCATCAAAATAAGAGTGCAACGGTTCGTAATATTCAGCCCGTGTATCTAAATCCGGCTTGCCTGATAAAACTTCCATTGTTACCCGTGACATTTCTTGTGGGTCAGTTGGCTTTTTCACATAAACCACAGTTGGACCAGAAAAAGTAGATTTTTGTAACTCAGGGTATTTGGCTTTTTCAGGAAACACTTCATTGGTATTAATCGGTGTAAAGCGATCAATCGCATAAGCAATATACAGAGGGTGCGCTGAATAAATTGTATGTACACCATAACCAAAAGCACATAACTGAACTAAAGCAATGATGGATAAATCAAATTTTAAGCTGGGTTTTTGCGATTTAAACACTACAAACGTTAGCAGCGGTCCTAAAATAACGTCAACAGTTACTAAAATAAAAATAATGTGTTGCAAGCCTGATATGTCAAAAAAGGGTGCTGGATACCAAACAGCAAGCGCAAAAGCAAGAAAGCATCCAATGATGAACGCACTGATAATAAAGTGTATGAGTGAGGCTTTTAATTTAGTCTTAATCATGGTTTATTCTCTATTGTTGTTGATTAAGTAGTTTTTAGCTGTTACTCCGGCAACTATGAGGACGATACATATCAGCCAATGTCCCCCCTTTGCAATCTAATGTGATTGTATTACCATCTGTTTGAAATAGAAAGATCATGGAACTATTGTCAGCATCTACGCCTAAGTTTTTAAATGTAACTGCCAAGCTAGAATTTGAGCTGTCCAGTTTATTATAAACAGCACTGCTAATATATTTTGAAGTGATCATCATATTTTTTACTTGGTTTGCAGCATTTGTGGAATTTTCTGGCATTGAGCCATGCGTAAAATACTCTTCCCAAATAAGGGTTTTTGCAGCTCCCGAAAAACGAGAAGTTTCGATGATTTTAGCACGAATGGTATAGACCTGATAAGCGGGCAGGGCAATGGCAGCCAATATTCCAATAATCGCAATGACGATTATAAGTTCAATTAATGTGAAACCATATTGTTTTTGATTATTGATTTGCATGTTTCACCCCACGCAGAAAGGGCACGTTTGTGCCCTTTCTATACAAGCGTTTATTAGCTGATAGTATTCATCATCGGCTAACCGTTTGTTGATCTATTAGCGGCAAGCAGCAGGAACGTATTTAGCTTGTACACCATCAGCAGGAGCAGTAACTGCCATATTGGCTTGGGTAGAGGATACTGCGGTAGCAGATGCACAAGCCCAGTCGATAGAGCCGCTTACACCAGCAGTTTGAGCGGCAGCTAATTGTTTTGCAGCAGCAGTGTTAGCTCCATCACGAACGTAAGGCGATAATAAAATGGTTGTTCCACCAGAGCCTAAACCAACTGCTGCACTATTGTAGGTAATGGTAATATTACCAGTGCTGGTGGTTTTATCCATGATGACGGAATCAACAAACTTACTGGTAGCACCCTTACCGCCAGCTTGAGCATTCCATGTATCGCGTACACGGTCTAAGTCTTTTTGAGAAGCGGAACCTTCTGTTGCAACAGCCATTTTAGCTGGTTCAACCAAGTTCAGACCTTCCGTGATTTTGGTGCGGATGGTGTAGTCTTGGTACGCTGGCAGTGCGATTGCAGCCAAGATACCGATAATGGCTACAACGATCATCAATTCGATTAAGGTGAAGCCTTGTTGGGCTTTTGCTTTCATGCTCATTTTAAAAACTCCTTGTTATTAGGATTAGTTGGGGTGTCTGTCATTACTAAGTTGTTAGACGCTTAAGTTAATGCAGGAGCTATGCCAAGTAATAAGTGCATTTTTCTGTGTATTAAACGGAGTTTTTTCGCGGATATTCGGTGTTGTTAGTGGCGGAACTCGTACATTCACGCCAGTTTGTGTCAGCCGTGTTGTCAAAAAGTGACAGACAAGGGTGGCAATGTCACCCTTCGTCTAGCCCGTATTTTTGGATGCGGTAACGTAATTGACGGAAAGTCATCCCCAATAATTCCGCTGCTTTGGTGCGATTCCAGCGCGTTTGTTCGAGCGCACGAATGATCAACGCACGTTCTTCGTCTTCGTTGATGGGATTCCACGCAGGTAATTTTTCAATGCTGGTTAGGGGTTTTTCCGGCTCTAAACTGTCCCATTTAGGTGTGGACATTAGCGTCGTGATGGTGGGTGGAACAGCGGAGGATAATGTGACCATACTTTCCAGTGAAATCGGTAATTGTAGGTCGTCGGGTTGGATGGTGTTGTTATCACACAGCGTACTGGCGCGTTCGAGGATATTTTCCAGTTCGCGCACGTTACCGGGGAAGCCATACGCTTGTAATTCGTGCCGTGCGGCGGGGGAAAGGCGAATCGGTGGCATTTCCCAACGTTTGGCAATTTTGTCCAAAAAGAACTCTGCCAGTAGCAGAATGTCATCTTGGCGTTCGCGTAAGGGTGGGACTTTGAGTTTGATCACGTTCAAGCGGTAATACAAGTCTTGGCGGAAGCGTCCGGCGGCGACTTCGTGTTCCAAACTTTTGTGCGTGGCACTTAGGATGCGCACATCCACGGGGGTTTCTTCCAAACCGCCGACGGGTTTGACCGCGCCTTCTTGAATCGCCCGCAGTAATTTGACCTGCATGGTTAAAGGCAAGTCAGCGACTTCATCTAGGAATAATGTGCCACGGTTGGCGGCTTGGAATAAGCCTTGTTTGTCGGCAACCGCGCCCGTGAAGCTGCCTTTTTTGTGCCCAAAAAATTCGCTTTCCATCAAGTTTTCGGGAATCGCCCCGCAGTTGACGGGGATAAACGGTGCTTTGGCGCGTGAACCTTGCAGGTGGATTTGGTGGGCAACCAGTTCTTTACCGCTGCCGGATTCGCCGTGAATGTAAACCGGAGCTTGGCTACGCGCAAGGCGGAATATTGTGGTTTTGAGCTGCTGCATGGCGGGGGAATCACCCAAAATGCTACTGCCGTGTGTTTCGCTGGATTCGAGTTGGGTTTGGCGTTTGTGTTTGCTCGCGGACAGCTTTAGCGCGGTTTGGATCAGTTCACGCAGTTTGGGTAGGTCGACGGGTTTGGAAACAAAATCATACGCACCCGCTTTTAAGGCTTCGACGGCGGTATCCATGCTGCCAAATGCGGTAATCACTGCTACGGGAATGTGTGGGTGATTTTTTTGTAGATAACGCACAATATCAATGCCATTGCCGTCGGGGAGTTTCATGTCCGTGAGGCAGAGATTCGGTTGGTATTGTTCGATCTTTTGCAAAGCTTCGTGGACATTGCCAGCCGTTACGGTGTCCAAACCCATGCGTAGCAGCGTGATTTCGAGCAATTCACGAATGTCGGGTTCATCATCAATGATGAGTACAGTCTGTTCGGTCATAAGTGTTATACGTTATTAGTATCGTTATTAGGTTAGCGGTTGCGCGAAAACACCAGACGGAAACAACTGCCTCCGGTGGCTAGGGCGACGTATTCCAAACTCGCACCATTGCTGAGGGCGAGTTCCCGCGACATGAATAATCCTAGTCCTGTGCCTTGTGTGCTGGTTGTGAAAAAAGGTTCAAACAAACGTTGGCGTTGCTCTTCGGTCATACCGCGTCCATTGTCCATGACATTCAACATAATGTCACGGGTGTGGGTCGGATTCCCGCCTTGAATGTCCAGTTGCAAGTGGTTGGGGTCTTCATGGGCGTATTTCAGGGCATTTCTGCACAGATTCCAGATGATTTGATGCAAATGCGCGGGGTCAAATTCGACCACAGTATCGGCGGGTTCGACAAACAGGCTTATTTGGTCTTCGCGTAGTTTGTTTTGCAGGATGAAATCTTTGCGAAACTCGTACAGCCACAATTTGAGAGCTAAGCGTTCGCGGTTTGGGGTCTTTTTGCGCGAAAGGTTTAAAACGCTTTCGATGGTCAAATTCATGCGCCGCGCATTGGATTGAATAATCTGTAATAAGCGTGTGTCGGCTTTATCCAGATTGGGCGATTCGCCCATCAATTGTGCCGCGTGGCTGATTGCACCGAGTGGATTGCGGATTTCGTGCGCAATACTGGCGGTGAGTTGCCCCAATGAAGCGAGTTTCACGCTTTGTAATTTTTCGCGTTGTTCGGTGGTGTCTTCGAGGTTAATCATAGTGGCACGGCGCGAATGCGTACCCAGTTGCGAAAAGCGGGCGCGAACTTCCGTCGTACCCTGATGGCGAATGTCAAAACTGGCAACGCGCGGACAAATCTTGTGCAGCCAGTGTTGCAAATGCTGGTCGAGTTCGGGGGCGAATTGTTGTAAGGGTTTACTGCGCCAATTCCCCGGTTCGCCGAGCATTTCCCACGCAGCTTGGTTCATGTGGCGAATCGCGCCCGAACCTTCCACTACTAAAATGCCGGATTCGAGTTTGTCGAGAATGGATTGGTTAAGTTGCGACAAATTCGCCAAATCAATGCCACGCCGTTGGGCAAGTGTCGCTACCGCGCTGGCTTTGCGTATCCAACGGTTGCTGACCCAACTGGCTAACATAATTGATAAAGCGATCAATCCGCCGTGCATAACGCTGATTTGTCCGGCGACGTTTTTGGCTTGTAACCAGAATTGCATGGCGATCAAAATAATGCCTGTCAGAGCTGCCAGCAATAACGAGACGTGTCCTGGGTTGCCCAAATAGGGGATCAACACCGGAATCAGCAATAATATGCCAAAACCACCTTCTAACCCGCCGCTGGAGTAAATCAGCCCTAACAAGATGCCCAAATCGAGGATCACAAACAGTACGGTTTGTACGGAAAGGTCAGGCCATTGGAAATACGAGGCAAGATTGCTAATGACGGCGATGAATAAATACGTTCCCGTCAGCCATTGAAACAATTCGGGTTGGTACTGACCGAGTTGGATATTGCCGTGTTCCAACACCAAAGCGACTAATAGTGCCCCCGCCAATGTGAGGCGGTAGACATGGTATAGACGTAATAGATTCCACGGGTCTTCGTGAAGGAAGACTGGGACTAACTTTTGGTCAAATGTTGTTTCGCGTGTTCCAGACTGCAAAAGAATTTCCCCCTCTGAGAAATAATGTCCGCTTCTGGTACATAGAGTCCGCAGTGTTCGCAACGTAACATGCGTGTGTTTTTGAGTGTTTGTCCAGAAGCGTTTTGCTGTTGTTGTCGCAAGTGCCGCTTGCGTTGGTGAGATTTTAACAGTAGAAACCCGACTACTAGCAAAACAAGAATAAAAATAATGCGGGACATGATGCGTTACGTCCTTTTCAGGTATAGTCTCGGATAAGTAACAATAGCGTTTTATGACATCGTGCAAAAGAACAATCCATCAAACTCAAGCGTTTTACGCGTGGCACTGGCGCAATTGAATGTGTGTGTTGGTGATGTAAGCGGTAATCTACAACAAGTGTTATCAGCCATTGCGCACGCCAAACAGCAGCAAGCCGCGCTGATTCTGTTTCCTGAACTGGTATTGTCAGCGTATCCACCGGAAGATTTATTATCGCGCCCTGATTTTCAGCAACAAATGGAAACGGCAGTGCAAACCGTGGCGGCACAAACGCATGGCATTACGGTCGTGTTGGGTGTGCCATTGGTGCGTGATGGTGCATTGCGTAATATGGCGTGCGTGTTGCAAAACGGGCAAGTCATTGGCGAATATGCCAAACAAGCCTTACCCAATTACCGCGTGTTTGATGAAAAGCGTTATTTCACCGCAGGTACAACGTCGCTGGTGGTTCAGGTCGACGGCATTGCTGTTGGCGTGCTGATTTGTGAAGACATTTGGCGTGACGAACCGCTGCAAGCGGCGATGGCAGCGGGTGCGCAAGCGGTGTGCGTGCTGAATGCTTCGCCGTATCGCTTTGATAAACCTAGCGAACGTGCGGCCGTGTTGCAACGCCAAGCGCGGCAATACCATTGCCCGATTGCCTATGCGAATTTGGTGGGGGCGCAAGACGAACTGGTATTCGATGGTGATGCGATGTTGCTGGATGCCGCAGGGCGCATTACCTTCCGCGCAGAAGCGTTTAACGCGGGTGTTTTCGTGCAGGATTGGGTTCTTGGCGAGTCCGCCGCCACCGAGGATGCGCCGTATGTGGTAGATGGCGATACTGCTGAAAATGCCCATGTTTACCGCGCGTTAGTCACGGGTGTGCGCGATTATGTGCGCAAAAATGGCTTTTCTGGCGTATTACTCGGTTTGTCGGGTGGCATAGATTCTGCATTGACTCTAGCGATTGCGGTCGATGCGTTGGGTGCGGAAAATGTTGAAGCGGTGATGATGCCGTTTCGTTATACCGCTGCTATGAGTGTGGAAGATGCCGCCGCACAAGCGCAATGGTTGGGCGTGCGCTATCGGGAAATCCCTATTGAACCTGTTTTTTTAGCGTTCACCCAGCAATTACAAGCGGCATTCGACGGTAAAGCAGCGGATGTGACCGAAGAAAATCTGCAAGCGCGGATTCGCGGTACGTTGTTAATGTCGATGTCTAACAAACATGGCAAATTATTGTTGTCGACCAGTAATAAAAGTGAAAGCGCGGTGGGTTACGCTACACTGTATGGCGACATGGCTGGCGCGTTTTCGCCATTGAAAGATGTGTACAAAACCCGTGTCTACCAATTGAGCGCGTATCGTAATACGTTGGGAAAAGCGATCCCGCAGCGGGTGATTGACCGCCCGCCGTCGGCAGAACTCGCGCCAGGGCAGGTGGATCAGGATTCATTACCACCTTACGATGAATTGGATGCGATTTTGCAACGTTTTCTCGAAGGCGATCAGGCAGTTGCCGAGATTATCGCGGCAGGTTTTGCCGAAAGCACCGTGCGGCGCGTGGTGAATTTGGTATTATTGAGCGAGTATAAACGGCGACAAGCAGCCCCCGGCGTGCGGATTACGCGACGGGGTTTCGGTAAGGATTGGCGTTATCCGATTACGTCAGCATGGCGTAAGAATTTGCCGATTTGATTAAAATTAAAGTGTTCCAGACAAGAAGGAGGAGCTATGAAATTAGTTCAAGCGATTATCAAACCATTCAAATTAGACGATGTGCGTGAAGCCTTAACCGAGATTGGCATCACAGGCATGACCGCGACAGAAGTGAAAGGCTTCGGTCGGCAAAAAGGTCACACCGAGCTGTACCGTGGTGCGGAATATGTGGTGGATTTCCTGCCGAAAGTGAAGCTGGAAATCGTGGTAAAAGCCGAACAAGTCGATATGGTTATCGAAGCGGTGCAGAAAGCGGCGAATACGGGCAAGATTGGTGATGGTAAAATCTTTGTCATGCCTGTCGAACAAGCGATTCGCATCCGCACTGGTGAATCCGGTTCTGGTGCGGTGTAATAGTATTCGCTATCTTATTGAATAAAAAGACTATTAAACAGTCAATCTTACACTTTAGGCAGCTAATTGTCTTATCCGGTGAGCAGAGTCAGGTTCTAGCGCGTGCGCAGGCTCTGCTTACTAGTGGTGCTTCTGTGCATTCTGTGGTGTGGATTTCTACCCACCCTAGCGTGCCACACGCTTTACCCGCCAAAAAAGCCCATACCTTACTCGGTCAAGAAACCCAAGCCATCGTATTCGACGCGCATAGCGGTTTGGATGTCAACGCGCTGGCAGCCTTGGTGGGAACATTGCGCGGTGGTGGGATATTGTATTTACTCACGCCGCCGCTGGCTGTGTGGGCGACGTTCCCCGACCCTGACTACCGTCGTTTTACCCCATACCCCTATACGCCGGAACAGGTGACGGGACGTTTTTTACAGCGATTCATTCGATTATTACGCGAGTATCCAGCGGTTTCACCTCACCTTACGGCAACAGAAACCGCGTTGGATTCACAGGCGGCAGTCGTCGCGCAAATAATCGCAGCAACAGCCCCCGTGGTTTTGACGGCGGATCGGGGGCGCGGCAAATCGGCGGCATTGGGCATGGCGGCGAGTCAGTTACGGCGGCAAAATCAGCGCGTTTTACTCACCGCACCCGCCAAAGCTACCGTGGTGAGCGTGCTGAAACACGCGGCGGCGGATTACCTACCGACCTTTATTGCGCCAGATGATTTGTTGCAAACCTTGCCCGATGCAGATGTGTTGTTGGTGGATGAAGCGGCTGCGATTCCGCTTCCCTTGCTGCTACAAATGTTGAAACATTACCCGCGCTGCGTGTTCGCCACGACGATTCACGGCTACGAAGGCAGCGGACGCGGTTTTGTGTTGCGTTTTCAGCGGACTTTGGCAGCCATTTACCCCAACTACCACGCTTTACGCCTCACGCAACCAATGCGCTGGGCGGCGAATGATCCACTCGAAACCTTTATCAACCACGTCTTGCTACTCGACACCGAACTGTATCAACCACCTTTTTTCCCATGTGCCGTTTACCAGCAACTCGACCGCGATGCGCTGATCCATAACGAATCCTTACTGCGGCAAATCTTTGGCTTGTTAGTCGCCGCGCATTACCAAACGCGCCCATCGGATTTACGCCAACTTTTGGATGCGCCTGCTTTATCGGTGCATGTGTTAATGGCGGGGGAATGCGTGGTGGCGGTGGCATTATTGTCGCGTGAAGGTGGGTTGGATGCGGCATTAACCGCAGCGATTCAGGCGGGGAAACGCCGTCCGCACGGGCATTTAGTCCCGCAAACCTTAACCTTTCACGCACAACTGGCGGGGGCTGCGGAATTGGTGTGTGAACGAGTGATGCGTATTGCGGTGCATCCGGCGTATCAGGGGCAGGGTTTGGGGGCGCAATTATTGACGCAGTTATTAGCGTATACGGCGGCTAGTGGTGCGGATTATTTCAGCGTGAGTTACGCGCATACGCCTGCGTTGCAACGCTTTTGGGAACGCGCGGGATTGCGGGTAGCGCGGGTCGGATGGCGCAAAGACACCGCCAGCGGCAGTCATTCGGTGGTGCAAGTGCAAGCATTGAGTGCGCGTGCGGTGGCGTTGTTTACGGAACTGGGAGTGGCGTGAATGGCTATCAGTAGCGTGGTTCGTGTTATGATTGCACGACGCTATACACCACGAGTAACGTAATGAAAATCCCCTACGGACAGAGCAATTTCAAGAAAGTTATTACCCAAGGTTTTCAGTATGTGGATAAAACCGCCTTTATCCATACATTGGAGTCAGAAGGTGAATATAATGTGCTGTTACGTCCGCGCCGTTTCGGTAAAAGTCTGTTTTTGTCGATGTTATGGTATTACTACGATCTGAATGCTAAGGCGGATTTTGAAACATTATTTGGACACCTTGCGATTGGGCAAAATCCCACAGCAAGCCGCAATCAATATCAAGTTTTGTTTTTAGAATTCAGCGGCATTGCTACCGACAATAATGAAGGTATCTATAGCGCGTTTAATCATAAAATCGGCATGGCGATTAGCAATTTTTTCGAGCGTTATGCTTATCCCGATGCCGTTAAACAAGGGCTGATGCAACTGGATTCACCGACTCCAGCCGATAAGTTTAATTATTTGCTGAGTTGGGCGAGAGATCAAAAAATTTATTTGTTGATTGATGAATACGATCATTTTGCTAATGCTTTATTGGCGGATGATTTAAATCATTTCCGTAGCATTATGGGGAAGGGTGGGTTTGTGCGTGCTTTTTACGAAGTACTGAAAACAGGTACGCAACAAGGTATTATTGACCGTTTATTTATTACGGGTGTTACGCCGATCATGCTTGACAGCCTGACTTCGGGATTTAATATTGTGAAGAACCTGTCACTTAATGCTACTTTTAATGAGGCAATTGGTTTTACTCGTGTTGAAACGGAAAGTCTCATTCGTCCTTTAGCACGACAATGCCAACTACCATTAGACACTATGATGGAAGCAGTGACAGCTTGGTATAATGGTTATCGCTTTAGTGAGGATGCACGAGATAAGCGTTTATACAATGCCGATATGGTGCTGTATTTCCTTGATAACTTCGATAAACGCGAATGTGGCTTTCCACGTCATATGCTCGATGAAAACATTGCCTCTGATTATGGCAAGATTCTCGCTATATTTAAGATCGGCAGTCGTGATGAAAACTATGAAGTACTGGATGAACTCATTAATAATGGCTTTGCGATTGCTAAACAGCGGCGTAAGTTTGATTTCGATAAAGGCTTTGATCGAGATGACTTTATCAGTCTATTATATTACATGGGGTTTGTGGCATTTGCGGGTAATGAACTGACACATCAACGGTTTGTGATTCCCAACTATGTGATTAAAGTACTGTATTTTGAGTATTTTAAAGTCGAGATTGAACGAAAAAATCAAATTGCCATTTCTATTCGTACCATTGAACAAGCAGTGGTTGCGTTAGCTTTACATAATGATATTGAGCCTCTACGATTAGAAGCAGAGCGGGTCTTGAAAGCTTTATCTAATCGTGATTTTCTACGCTTTGATGAAAAACACATTAAGATGTTGCTAGTGACATTGCTGTATCAATCCGAAGCCTACTTCATTCAAAGCGAACCCGAAGTTAATCAAAAGTACCCCGATATTCTATTGTTGGAACGTAGCCCCTACGCTATTAAGCATGAACATCTTATCGAACTTAAATTCTGTAAAAAAACTGACCGCCAAAAGAATCCTGCGATTTGGGATAACAAACTCCAAGAGGGTGTTGCGCAAGTACAGGGTTATTTAGCATTACCTGATATTCAACCACGTTCCAAATTATCCGCATGGGTTATGCTAACGGATGGTGATGAGGTAAGGGTTGAACGGGTGTTAAATCAATGAGTAATGCACAGCGGTTTTTGGCATTGGATGCGTTGCGTGGAATTGCGGCGTGGTGGGTGGTGTATTTCCATGTCTTAGGCGGCATGGGTTATTTGGCGGTGGATTTTTTCTTAGTGTTGAGTGGGTTTATTCTCACGCATCGCTATTGGTATGGCGATAAACCTGTTTCGACATTGACTTTTATTAATCATCGTATTGCGCGTTTGTATCCGTTGCATTTATTTACCTTGTTGGTGTTTACCGTGGTGCATTGGTTAATGTATTGGGTAATGCCGGATTTTCCCGATGGTACGTTATTCACGTTTTTGCAAAACTTGACGATGACACACAATATTGGGCTGAATCCGCACGGTTTGACGTGGAATTATCCGTCGTGGTCGGTATCAGTGGAGTTTTTCGTTAATATTCTGTTTGTTGTGCTGATTACGCGCCAAACCCGCAGTAGTGTGTTGTTTTTGCTGGCGACGCTCAGTTTAATTATGCTGTACATTAATCATGGCAATTTGAATATCCATAATGAAAATGATTACGGCTTTATCAACGGTGGTTTAGTGCGTGGTATGGCGGCGTTTATGTTGGGGATTGTGGCGTACCGTTTGTACCGTTATTACCGCGACGATGTGCGTTTACAACGATTTGGTACGGCGTTGGAAATTGTGTGCGTGGTTGCGGCGTTGGCATTGGTGTGGAGTTATCCTAATCGTCCAGCGAGTTTGGATGTCTTCGTGCCGTATATGGCGATTTTCGTGGTGGCTTTATTTGCGTTAGAAAGCGGTTGGATTAGTCGCAGTTTACGGCGTTTGTCTTATCTGGGGGATATTTCGTATTCGGTGTATTTGAATCATTTGGTGGTGATTATGGTGCTACGCCATTTGGCTTTGCAAAATGGTATGACTGCGGAGACGATTTTCGTTTTAACCGCTGCGATTGTGCTGGTGTATTCGCACTTTACCCATTTTTATTTGGAAATTCCGGCGGGTAAAGCAATGCGCAAAGGGTTGCAGTGGTTGACCACACCACAACCCCGTGCTTGAGTATTTAGGGGTTTAGTGGACGGTCCATTCCACTAATCCGCTGTAAGCGGTAATCAAAACGACGATACCAAAGGCAATGCGATACCATGCGAAGATGGTGAAATCGTGGTTACTGACGTAACGAATCAAAGCACGCACGGCAATCATCGCGCTAATAAACGCAAAAATAAAACCGACCGCCCATGCACCGAGATCAGCCATGCTGAATAAGTGGCGGGATTCAATCATTTCTTTCACCGATGCAATGCCCAATGTGGGTACGGCGAGAAAGAAGGAAAATTCCGCTGCGGCTTTGCGCGATAGACCAAAGAATAAGCCACCGATAATGGTAGCACCAGAGCGAGATGTTCCTGGGATCAGTGCGACTGCTTGTGCCAAACCCAATTT
The DNA here is from genome assembly GCA_964514635.1 of uncultured Thiothrix sp. Lineage (GTDB taxonomy): Bacteria > Pseudomonadota > Gammaproteobacteria > Thiotrichales > Thiotrichaceae > Thiothrix. The sequence goes on along the minus strand of CAZEQX010000008.1, from coordinate 16,145 downwards.
CAGCGCGTCGAGCGGGCGAATGTCGTCAACGGTAGGAACGGTAACTTTGTGTTCGCGCTTTTCAGCCCACAAAATAATGAAGCCGCCAATAATAAAAGCAATGGCGACGGGTACAGGGGCGAATAAGTGAGCTTTAATGATTTTGCCGAATGCTAACCCTAAAATTGCCAGTGGTAAAAAGGCAATGGCTAAATTGATGATCAAACGGTTAGCGATTGGGTCGCGCCCCATGCCTGCGAAGGTGCTGACAAAGCGTTGACGGTATTCCCAGACCACGGCGAGAATCGCGCCCAACTGAATCGCGATTTCAAATACGCTGCGTTTGTCGTGATCCATGAAGTTGAGTAAGTCGCCTGCCAAAATCAGGTGTCCGGTACTGGATACGGGCAAAAATTCCGTCGCGCCTTCCACTAAGCCCATAATGGCGGCTTTTATTAGCAACAAAATATCCATGTTTATCCTTTGGTGTGATGTTTGGTGGATGGATTATAGGCGATACGCTTACAGACGATAACGCCGATCATCAAGTTGAAATCCAAGTAAAGCCGAATGGTAATCTTTCCCCAAGGCGATCACCTTGAAACGGTCGCCCATTTCCGATGGAAGGCTGAGTAAGCGTACTTGTTGGGCGAGTGCGTATTGTTGTGCTGGGTGTGTGTTTAACGCGCTGATAAAGGCTTGTTCCAAACCGCTACTGGCTAAAAACATGGCTTGTGTGGTGTAGCCGTACAGTTCCAAGCCTACATCCAAACCCGTATTGGCAACGGCGGTGAAATCCACGCTGGCGGTAATGTCCTGTAAACCAACGTATACCAATGGGTTGTCGTGTACGCGATGTTGGTAATGGCAAATCAACGTGCCTTGGTCACGTTCGGGGTGGTAATACTCGCGGGCTTCGTAGCCGTAATCGACCAGCAAAACCACGCCAGCGGTTAAACAATCTGCCACACTTTGCAACCATGCGGGTAATGCGGGGTTGTATTCGGAGGTGTAACCATCGGGGAGTGATTCGTAGGGTGCTGGTTGGGCATGGGGTGTAGTAACGAACGCAAAGCCTGCATCGTTCGCGCTGACTGCCAGCGTGAACATTTCGCCATTCATTATGCGGAATAATTCCACGGGCATGGCATCCAGCACTTCATTGCCCAAGATTACGCCGCGTAACGGTTGGGCGGGTAAGCTATCCAGCCACGTTACTCGTTCTAACAAGTGCGGGACTTGGCGTTGTAAGGTGTGAAATTGGCGGTCACGCAGTTCGGGGCTGACATCGAGAATGTAGTAATGTTGTGGCAGGCATTCGCGCTTTTCGAGTTCCATCAAAATATCCGCTGCCATGATGCCACTGCCCGCGCCGAGTTCGAGCACATCGCCGCCGCCGAGTTCGTTTAAAATTTGGGCGCATTGATTGGCGAGGCATTGCGAAAACAGTGGCGAAATCTCAGGGGCGGTGACGAAATCACCGTCCTTACCGATTTTGCGCAAGCCCGCAACGTAATAACCCAAGCTTGGTTCGTACAATGCCATGTGCATGAATTGCGCAAACGGAATGCTACCTCCGGCGGCGTGTATGGCTTGGCGAATGCGTGCGGTCAGTTGCGCACTGTGGGCGATTTCTTCCGCAGTTGGCGCGGGTAAAGCTTGGGTAAAACGCATGTTGGGTTATGATTGCTGTTCAGGAAAATTCACAGCTTAACAGAACAAAAGGCGAGACATGAGCACGACAGGCGATTTAACGGGTAAAACAGTCTTCATTACGGGTGCAGCGCGGCGTTTAGGCGCGGTGACGGCGCAAGTGTTGCACGCGGCGGGGGCGAATATCGTGCTGCATTACCGCAGTTCGGCGGAAGAGGCTTACGCTGTTCAAGCGCAATTGAATGCACAACGCCCTGATTCTTGTCAGTTATTGCAAGGTGATTTGATGCAAATAGCGGCATTGCCAGCATTGGTGGAACAAGCTGTGGCGTGCTATGGGCATTTGGATGTCTTGATTAATAATGCTTCGACTTTTTACCCAACTCCAGTGGGAACACTAACCGAAGCGCAGTTTGATGATTTACTGGGTACGAACCTAAAAGTGCCCTTATTCCTCGCGCAAGCCGCCGCCCCGTATTTGCAGGAACAACACGGTTGCATCATCAACATGGTGGATATTCATAGCTTCCGTCCATTGAAAAATTACCCAGCGTATTGTGCAGCCAAGGCAGGATTATGGATGTTGACGCAATCCCTAGCACGGGAACTCGCGCCTGCTGTGCGGGTGAATGCGGTAGCACCTGGGGCGATCATGTACCCTGATAGCCCGGCGAATCAGTATTTACATGAAGAGCTTATTGCACGGACTGCCCTCAAACGTGAAGGCAGCCCAGAAGACGTTGCCAAGGCCATTTCGTACCTAGTATGCGATGCCGCGTATGTAACAGGCCAAGTTATCGTTGTTGATGGTGGACGAATGCTTAACCATTAGGTTAAGCCGCGCGTAACTGCACAGGGGAAAGTGCGAGCTTGGTTTGCTTGTGCAAAATGTTCAGCAATACAACGACCCGTTCATTGCCATCGTATTTTTGGAAGACAGCTTCCAGACCGTGAAATGGGCCATCGGTGATTTGCACTTTGTCACCATTGTGGAAGCGATCAAGATCAACGGCTCGCTCACCGAGCAGGGATTCTTGCGCTTGCAAGTTTGCGATCAAACTCAATGGGACGGGGGCTGGGTCGATTCCGAACCGTACAAAGCCATGTACGCCCTTGGTGGAGCGGATAGGGCCCCAATTATCGTGTACCCCAGAATCCAGATGGATAAACAAATACCGTGGAAATAACGACTCGATGGTAGCCACCATTTTGCCCCGCCGTTGACGCAGGCGCTTTGCCAATGGTCGGTAAACTTCATAGCCTTGATTACGCAGGTGAAGCTCTGCCAATTCGTCTTTTTGCGGTTTGCTGGTTAATAAAAACCAAGTGCGATCAATGATCGTATTCATGCAATATGTCCCTCTGAAAGCCCTGCTAGTCCTGTACTAACATCATTACACACACGAAAAACAACAAGATGTGATGTCCGTTAAGGTTCACATGGTCTTGTGGCTGATCAGTGTATGTAATACCCACGAAAATTCAATCCCACCAAAAGATTACTTAATCGTCCCTCTGCATCACACTACTACGCAACGTTAGTAAGTGTTTAGTAATGTTTCAATGGTTACGCTCTATGCAGTCTATTCGATATAATCAAAACATCAATCTAAATGACTATAGAATATATTTTGGATTACCAAATAAAATTTTAAATGTGATTGCTGGATTTATACACTAGCAACTATAAGGGCTGGTAATTATGAGTAGTTCTCTTCCTTCGTACTCTGGTACTGAGTTACTGGCAGCAACGGGGTTATCGCGTTTTTACAACGAACATTGTGCTGTACAAGGTTTGCATCTCCACCTAAAAAAGGGTGAAGTTTTGGGGTTATTAGGCCCAAATGGTGCTGGTAAATCAACCACCATGCAAATGCTAACCGGAAATCTCGCGCCAAGCACGGGGGAAATCCGCATTGCAGGGGTGGACCTACTGGATGAGCCATTACGCGCCAAACAGCAAATCGGTTACTTGCCCGAACAGCCTCCGGTGTATCGTGATCTAACCGTGCTGGAGTTTCTGCATTATTGCGCTAAGTTACGCAATGTCCCGCATAAGCAGGCTAAAGCTTTGGTGGATCGTGCCAGTTTACGTTGCGGTTTGGAACAGGTCGGTAAGCGTTTGATCGGCAATTTATCCAAGGGTTATCGGCAGCGTGTTGGGATTGCACAGGCGATTTTGCACAACCCTGCGGTAGTGATTCTGGACGAGCCGACCGTTGGGTTAGACCCGATTCAAATCTTGGAAATTCGTGGTTTGATCCGTGAATTGGGCAAGGATCATGGGATTATTCTTTCCACCCACATTCTGCCGGAAGTGCAGGCGGTGTGTGATCGGGTACAAATTCTCAATCGTGGCAAAACAGTGTTTAACAATACGCTGGATGGGATTGATTCCTTGGAAAAAGTCTTTTTTGAATTGATTTTTCGTGATCCGAATATCGAACCAACAGGGGGGGAGAACGCCGCATGAAAGCGTGTTTAGCCATTGGCTTAATGGAATTTCGCCGTTTGTTCGTCTCGCCTTTGGCATGGAGCGTGTTAGCGGTGGTGTTGTTTATTCTGGCGTGGGTGTTCTTGTTGGGTTTGGATGAATATTTAACCCAAGTTCAGCCCCAAACTGCTGGCATGGAAAATCCGCCAGGCGTGGGGGATTTGGTTATTGCCGCGCTGTATTTGTGGGCAGGGATTGTGATGCTGGCGGTGATGCCTTTAATGACCATGCGTTTGCTCGCAGAAGAGCGCATGAACCAAACCCTGCCATTGTTGACTTCTTCGCCATTGTCGAACACGCAGATTGTGTTGGGGAAATATCTGGGGCTGCTGTGGTTTGTGCTGTTGATGGTGGGTATGGTGAGCTTAATGCCACTATCATTGGCGTGGGCGACGAGTTTGGATTGGGGGCGACTGGCGGCGGCGGTGCTGGGTTTGACCCTATTATTGGCTTCGTTTGCGGCGGCGGGGTTGTTTTTGTCCTCTTTAACTCGCCAACCTGTTATTGCAGCGGTCACAACATTTGGCTTGTTACTGTTCTTAGTGGTGTTGTACATCTCAGGTAATTCCCAAGGCATGGCGAGTGAGGTGTTTGTGTATTTATCGCACTTTGGGCACTTTTTATCGTTCTTGGATGGGATGTTTAACAGCAGTGATGTGGTCTATTACTTATTGTTTATCAGTGGTTTTCTGATTTTAACCATTCGTAAGCTGGATAATGATCGTTTACAAGGATAAACCGGATGAAAATGAGTAAAACCGCACACCGTTGGTTAGGGCTGCAAAATGGTGTTTTTTACCTGTTATTTATTGCCATGATCGGTTTATTGGGGTTTTTAAGCACCCAATTTAATGTCACGGCTGACTGGACAGCCGGAAATCGCAATAGCCTTTCTGAACCAACGCAAACCTTGCTTCGCACATTGGATAAACCGCTGAAATTCATCGCTTATGTTCCCGATGACACAGGCTTGCAAGGGCAAATCAAAAAACTGGTGGGTAAATACCAACGGGTTAAAGCGGATACTAGCGTGGAGTTCGTGAACCCTGATTTAGACCCCGCTCGCGCCAAACAGGATGGCATTGAATACGCAGGGCAATTGGCGATTCACCTTGGTGAACGTAGCGAAGTGGTGGAATCTGTCACCGAAGATGTGGTGATGAGTGCATTATCGCGCATGAGTCGTGGCGGTGAACGTTTAGTCGTTTTCTTAGAAGGGCATAATGAACGTAGTCCATTATCCACCGCTTCTACGGGCATGTCGCAGTTGGTGGAGCATTTGCAGCGTAATGGTTTCAAAATTCAGCCGCACAATCTCGTGCGGGCGCAAGGGATTCCACAAAACGCCAGTTTCGCGGTGATTGCCTCGCCGCAGCAAGATTTACTAGCAGGTGAAGTGGATGTGCTGAAAAAGTATGTCGAACAAGGTGGTAATTTGCTGTGGCTACAAGACCCAGGCGGTTTGCACGGTTTGCAGCCGTTGGAAAGTTTACTGGGGTTAAAGCTTTACGATGGCACGGTGATTGATGCGAATGACAATTTGCAGGCCATGTTGGGGATTAATCATCCAGCCGTTGTACCGATTGTCGATTATGGTCAGAGCGAAATCGTGGCGAAATTGTCAGGCTTACAAACCTTATTCCCGTTTGCGACGATGGTAGCGCGTGACCCACAAGCCAGTGATAAAACGGGGGCGTTGGCGTGGCAAACAGAAGAGTTTCTAACCACATTGCCTGCGACGTGGCTGGAAACCAGTGGTGTGTTGGAAGGCAATGTCAAATTCGATGAGAACAGCAATGATCTGCCCGGACCATTACCGATTGCGGTCAGTTTAACCCGCGAACTAGCCGCGCCGAGTGATAAGCCAGATGCCAAAGCGCGTGAGCAGCGTGTGGTTGTGATGGGCGATAGCGATTTTATGCTCAATAGCTTTGTCGGGCATGTGGCAAATATGGATCTGGCAACCAATATTTTCAATTGGTTAAGTCAAGACGACACCTTATTGGCTGTCCCACTGGCCCGCGCCCCTGATACGCAAGTGAATCTGAGCAAAGTGAGCGCGATGTTAATTGCGGGCGGCTTTTTGGTGGTATTGCCACTGAGTTTGATTGCCGCTGGAACGTGGATTTGGTGGCGACGGAGAAAATACTAATGGGCATACAAATACGCCGTCTCTTGCTCAATCTGGGCTTATTTGCCTTGGTTGTGGGGTTGGGTGGTTATGTGTGGTGGCAGCAACAACAACCGTCACCACAACCGGAAACGTTATTGGCATTTGGTAAGGATGCTGTACAACACGTTACCGTGTCACGGCAATTAGTGGATGGTTCAAGCGAACGTATTCAACTGCAAAAGCAGGATGCGTATTGGCAAATGACAGAACCCAAACAAGCGGTGGTCAACCCAACGCGGATAGCGCAGTTATTGACGTTGTTAGATGAAACGGTGACAGCCAGCTATGAGACGGCGGGCAAAGACCTCAAAGCTTATGGGCTTGATCCTGCTACGGTTTCCCTGACTTTCAATGATCAAACCCTCGTGTTTGGGATAGATAACCCCATCTCGCATCAGCGTTATGTGTTGCACAATGGCAAGCTTAAATTAGTATCCGAGGCGGTTTATGGGTTGCTAACGGGGGAAGTCGCTAACTGGCTCGCACTGCAATTAGTACCACCCAACCAGCATTTGCAACGGGTGACTTTGCCCAATGGCAGTGATGCAAAAGCGGAAATATTGGCGAATTGGCAAGCCGCCGATGCCATGCGTGTCGAAGCGTGGGATGCGCAAACCGCCCCAGCCACAGCAGAGAGCGTGATGCTGCATTTGGGTAATGCCACCGCATTAAAATTAGTGATTCTCAGCGAAAAAGGGGATTTAGTGTTGGGTAATGCTGTATTGGGTGTGAAGTACGTCGTTCCAGAAACCCAGCGTAATGGCTTGTTACCGATGTAATCTGATTGGGTTTTTTATTCAATAAGGCGAGTTGTTGACAATTAACAGGGTATTTGACAATTGTCGCCCTGACTTAGGGTGTTGCCTTGCAACATTGTCGACACTCAATAATAATCTTTAGCCCATACCAGTGTCGCGCACGACACATCCACAGGCTTAGTATCAATCACAGGCGTAGCATATGGAAATCAGTAAAGGTCTGGATTTACCCATTACAGGTAAGCCAGAACAGGTGATTCATGCGCATCCTGCTCCACGAACGGTTGCTGTTTTAGGGCGTGATTTCCACGATTTGCGCCCTGCCATGCAAGTGCAGGAAGGCGAACGGGTCAAATGCGGTCAGGTGTTATTCACGGATCGCAAAAATCCCAACGTAAACTTTACTTCACCCGCAGGGGGGGTCGTAAAAGCCATTCATCGCGGGGCAAAACGGGTGTTGCAGGCGGTGGTCATCCAGCTCGATGAACAAGAAGAAGCCGAAACATTCCCCGCTTATTCCGCTGCTGAATGTGCGCATTTGGATGCCGCTACGATTCGTCAGCAGTTGTTGGATTCGGGATTGTGGATTGCGTTTCGTACCCGCCCTTACAGCAAAGTCCCGAAAGCAGATAGCAGCCCCGCATCCATTTTTGTCACTGCCATTGATACCTACGCTTTGGCAGGCGACCCCAGCGTTGTTATTCAGGAAAACCCCGCCGCGTTTCAGCTTGGTTTGCAGCTTATCGCTAAACTTGCACCCAAGGTTTTCGTGAATTATCAAGAAGGTGCAAGCATTCCGCGTTACGAGGCGAACCCTGTCAGTTATCACGCATGGAAAGGACCGCACCCGGCGGGTTTGCCAGGTACGCACATTCACTTTTTAGACCCAGTGAGCGAACACAAAACCGTTTGGCACATTGGTTATCAGGACGTGATGGCGATTGGCAAGTTATTTACCACGGGTAAGTTAAGCGTCGAACGGGTGATTTCCCTTGCCGGACCTGCGGTGCTCAAACCGCGTTTACTGCGTACACGCCTAGGGGCGAGTACCGATGAGATATTGGAAGGTCAGTTAGACCCTAGTCGCCAATGTCGGGTGATTGCGGGTTCGTTATTGGCGGGTTTTCGGGCGGCGGGCACGAGCGCGTTCTTAGGGCGTTATAACGTGCAAGTGTGCGTGATTGAAGAAACCCAGCCGCGTGAGTTTTTGCATTGGTTGAACCCGTGGCTGGAACAGTTTTCGGTGATGAAGGTGTTTTTCCGCCCCAGCCTGAAAAACAAAGCGTTTGCCATGACCGCCACGCAACACGGTAGCCACCGCGCTATGGTACCGTTGGGTACTTATGAAGCGGTAATGCCGCTGGATATTCTGCCGACGCAATTACTGCGTTCATTGTTGGTGCGCGATACGGTGATGGCACAGCAATTAGGCGCGTTGGAATTGGATGAAGATGATCTGGCGTTGTGTACTTTCGTTTGCCATAGCAAGTACGAGTATGGCCCTGCATTGCGCGATTGTTTGTACATGCTGGAAAGAGGAGAGTAGGGATGACGAATAATTTACGCCGTTTCCTCGATAAAGTTGAACCGCATTTTGCGCGTGGTGGTAAGTATCACAAGTTTTACGGCTTGTTTGAAATGGTGGATACGCTGTTATTCAGCCCGCCGAATCGTACCATCGGTGCGCCGCATGTGCGTGATGCGCTCGATTTGAAACGTATCATGGGTTATGTCTGGGTTGCCACTTTCCCGATCATGTTCATGGCGTGTTGGAACACTGGCTATCAGGCTAACATGGCATTGCAAAGCTTAGGTTTGGAACATGCTGAAGGTTGGCGGGGTGCGATTTTGGATATGATCGGTTACGACCCCAAAAGCTTTTTTGATAATTTCATGCACGGCTTGTTGTATTTCTTGCCGATTTACATGACCACATTTGTGGTTGGCGGAATGGCAGAAGTCGTGTTCGCCTTGGTTCGTGGTCATGAAATCAACGAAGGTTTTTTTGTTACCTCGATTCTATTTTCACTGACATTGCCGCCGAGCATTCCGCTGTGGATGGTGGCGTTGGGGATTTTGTTCGGGATTGTGATTGGTAAGGAAGTGTTTGGTGGTACGGGGAAAAACTTTATCAACCCCGCATTAGCCGGACGTGCCTTTTTGTTCTTTGCCTACCCCGCGTTCATGTCAGGCGATGCGCCGTGGGTAGCGGTGGATGGTTTTTCCGGTGCGACGAGTTTATCCGCAGCGGCAACGGGTGGAGTCGCGGCGATTCCCGTGTCGTGGTGGGATGCGTTTGTGGGCTTTGAAGCTGGGTCGATTGGCGAAACGTCAGCATTAGCCATCTTCATCGGTGGTGGTTTCTTATTGTTTACGCGCATTGCCAGTTGGCGCATTGTCTCAGGCGTGATGTTCGGCATGATCATGACATCCATTATGTTTAACACCATCGGTAGTAGCACAAACCCGATGTTTGCTATGCCGTGGTATTGGCATTTGGTTACGGGCGGGTTTGCGTTTGGCATGATGTTCATGGCAACCGATCCTGTAACTGCTGCGCACACCAATACCGGACGCTGGTGGTATGGGGTGTTAATCGGGGTCATGGTGGTGTTGGTTCGCGTGGTGAATCCGGCTTTCCCTGAAGGCATGATGTTAGCCATTTTGTTTGCCAATATGATCGCGCCGCTGATGGATTACGCAGTGATGAAAGCGAATATCAAACGCCGTTTGCAACGTCAGGCGGTCACGGCAGGGGGGAATCAGTCATGAGCGTGAAAGCAACCGTACAAGCGTTTCTTGCGTTACCCAACGATAGCAAGGTCAAAACCTTTGGCGTGGCATTGATTCTGTGTTTGGTGTGTTCGATTGCGGTTTCCACGGCGGCTGTCGCGCTCAAACCCGTGCAAGATGCCAATAAATTGCTGGATAAACGCAGCAATATTCTACAAATCGCGGGTTTAATGCAGCCCAACCAATCCGTGGACGTGCTGTTTAAGCAGGTGGAAGCGAAAGTGGTGGATTTGCAAACGGGTGAATACGTCACCGACATAGACCCCAACACTTTCGATGCGCGTGCCGCAGCGGTTGACCCCAAACAAAACGTGGTATTGAGCAAGGCACAAGACATTGCTTCGATCAAACGCCGCGCTAAATACGCCACGGTTTACTTGGTGAAAGATGCGCAAGGGCAATTACAGAAAATCATTTTGCCCGTACACGGCTACGGTTTGTGGTCGACATTGTACGGTTTCCTCGCGTTAAAAGGTGATGCCAATACGGTGATTGGTTTGGGTTTTTACGAACACGCCGAAACGCCGGGTTTGGGTGGCGAAGTGGATAACCCACAATGGAAAGCCAAATGGTCGGGTAAACAGGTGTTTGATGCGCAGGGCAAGATTGCGATTCGTGTCACTAAAGCCGCCGCTCCCGAAGGCGACCCAAAAGCGATTCACGACGTTGACGCGCTTTCGGGCGCAACCTTAACCAGTAATGGCGTGAATAATCTGGTGCATTTTTGGTTAGGTGATGACGGTTTTGGCCCTTATTTGCAAAAAGTGCGTAACGGAGGTGGTGTATGAATCCAGAAGCCCGCAAAGTTTTGACAGGCCCTTTGCTCGACAATAACCCGATTACCTTGCAAATTCTGGGCATCTGTTCGGCATTGGCTGTCACCAGTTCCATGAAAACCGCGCTGTTAATGGCGGTGGGTTTGACCACGGTGACGGCGTTTTCCAATGCGTTTATCAGTGCGGTGCGTAACCACGCGCCAAGCAGCATTCGCATTATTGTGCAGATGACGATTATCGCTTCTCTGGTGATCGTGGTGGATCAGTTAATGAAAGCCTATGCGTTTGATACGGCAAAACAGTTGTCGGTTTTCGTCGGTTTGATCATTACCAACTGCATCGTCATGGGGCGAGCGGAAGCCTTCGCCATGCAGAATCCACCGATGATCAGTTTCCTTGACGGGATCGGGAACGGTTTGGGTTACAGCTTGATTCTGGTGTCGGTGGCGTTCGTGCGCGAATTGTTTGGCGCGGGGTCGTTATTCGGGTATGAAATCCTCAGTCTGGTCAAACACGGTGGTTGGTACACGCCAAACAGTTTATTGCTGTTACCGCCGAGCGCGTTCTTTTTGATTGGGCTGTTGATTTGGGCGATTCGCACCAAAAAGCCAGAACAACGGGAAGTACACGAATTTAAGATTCACGAGAAACACAACTTGGGGAATCGCTGATATGGAAGGTTTACTGAGTCTATTTGTGAAATCCGTGTTCATTGAGAACATGGCTCTGACGTTCTTTTTGGGGATGTGTACTTTTATCGCTATTTCCAAAAAGATTGAAACCGCCGTCGGCTTGGGCATTGCCGTGGTCATTGTGCAAGCGATTACCATGCCTGTGAACAACATTATCCTCAATGTGTTTTTGAAGGAAAACGCGCTCTTCCAAGGCGTTGATTTGCGCTTTTTGGGGTTGATCAGTTACATCGCGGTGATTGCGGCGATTGTGCAAGTGCTGGAAATGGCAATGGATAAATTCGTGCCTTCGCTATACCAAGCGTTGGGGATTTTCCTGCCATTGATTACGGTGAACTGTGCGATTTTGGGCGGTACGTTATTCATGGTGGAACGCGATTACACCTTTGCCGAAAGCGTGGTGTACGGGTTTGGTAGCGGCTTTAGCTGGATGTTGGCGATTGTGATCCTCGCGGGTGTGCGCGAACGCTTGAAATACAGTGATGTACCCGAAGGACTGCAAGGCTTAGGGATTATTTTCATCACCGTGGGACTGATGTCATTGGGCTTCATGTCCTTCTCTGGCATTCAGTTATAGGAGCAGTGCAATGGCAACCGTAATGTTAGGGGTGGTGTTATTTACCCTCATGATTATTGGTTTGGTGTACGGGATATTATTTGCCCGTTCCAAACTGGTCGCACAAGGCGATGTGCATTTATTGGTGAATGGCGAAAAAGATTTGGTGGTAAAACCAGGGGCGAAACTCCTTGGCGCATTGGCGGACAAAGGTTTATTCGTGTCTTCTGCCTGTGGTGGTGGCGGTACTTGTGGGCAATGCAAAGTCAAAGTGCTCGAAGGCGGTGGTTCATTACTACCGACGGAGGAAAGCCACATTAACCGCCGTCAAGCGGCATGTGGTGAACGCCTTGCCTGCCAAGTATCTGTCAAACAAGACATGAAGATCGAAGTGCCGGAAGAAGTCTTCGGGGTGAAAAAATGGGAATGCACGGTACGTTCCAATGAAAACCGTGCCACATTCATCAAAGAATTGGTGGTGGAATTACCCAAAGGCGAAACCATCGACTTCCGTGCGGGTGGCTATATTCAAATCGAATGCCCTGCGTATGATTTGAAATTCTCCAGTTTTGAGATTCCGCCTAAATTCCGTGAGGATTGGGATAAATACAAACTGTGGGACATCGAATCGCACGTTGACGAACCCGTGTTACGCGCTTATTCGATGGCGAATTACCCCGAAGAGAACGAAATCGTCATGCTGAACGTGCGCATTGCCACGCCGCCAGCGGGTAAAGCTGTGCCGCCGGGGAAAATGTCATCCTACATTTTCAACCTCAAACCAGGTGATAAAGTCACGGTGTCTGGGCCATTTGGTGAGTTCTTCGCCCGCAAAACCGATAATGAAATGGTGTTTATCGGGGGCGGTGCGGGCATGGCTCCGATGCGTTCGCACATTTACGACCAGTTGCGTCGTCTGAAAAGCACGCGCAAAATGTCATTTTGGTACGGGGCGCGTAGTTTGCGTGAAGCGTTTTATGTCGATGAATTTGACCAACTCGCGGCGGAAAACCCCAATTTCACTTGGCACATGGGTTTGTCCGAACCGCAGCCAGAAGACAATTGGACAGGTTACGTTGGGTTTATTCACGATGTCCTTTATAAAAACTACTTAAAGGATCACCCCGCGCCGGAAGAGTGCGAATACTACCTGTGTGGTCCGCCAATGATGAACGCAGCCGTCGTGCGAATGCTATTGGATATTGGTGTCGAGCGGGAAAATATTTTGCTGGATGATTTCGGCGGCTGAGATGTGATTGAATTATAGGCAAAAAAATGGGGCGAAAATTCGCCCCAAACCGCTAGGAGGAAATATGGGTTAGTTGCCTAACCCACGTCAATGGTAACTGAAAAAATTATTTTGGTGAAATTATTTTTGCATCGCAACATCTAACGTCACCATTCACATGACTGGCGGTACTTGGATTCATGAAGATATTTCTACTCACGTTTGTGGTTTTTGGGTTGGCGGTTCTCGGTTTGGCGATTGGCTGGTTATTGACGAATCGCACACTCAAAGGCAGTTGTGGCGGTTTAGCGACCATTCCGGGGATGGAAAAATCGTGTTCTTGCGCCAACCCCTGCGAAAAACGTAAGCAACGCGAAGCTGCTGCACGTTTATAAAAAGCAGAATCTGCATTTGCTATCAACCCGCTCTGTGGAGGAGCTTCCATCATGCCTAGCGTATCCTTGTCTGTACGGCATTACATGTCGAATCGTTTAGCCACTTTGTATGAAAACCAAGATATTCGTGAGGCGGTGCAAATCTTCACCGAACGCAATACGTTTGGTGGTGCAGTGGTGAATCATTTGGGCAACCTTGTGGGGATTTTATCGGTGACGGATTGCATTGATGTGGCGTTGCAATCCGGTTTGAATGTGGATTGGCGCGGTACGGTCGGGGAGAAAATGTCGCGTGATGTGCGCACGGTCGATGCGGAAGAAAATATTTTCAATGTCGCAAAAATGTTCATGACCGACCATTACCAGCGTTACCCTGTGTTGGACGATAATCGCGTAGTTGGTGTTATTACGCGCCTAGATGTGGTAAAAGCATTGCGCCAGATTGCCGAGTCGGGTGTGCCGATATAATGCCATTGAATTTGCCGTTTTCACTTGCCACTGTCGTGTGCGATGGTGGTGAGTCACCATTGTCTTTACCTTGTACCGCAGCGGGTACAACGGGCGTTTTTTACCCATTAGCCGAGTTAGGTTTTGCCGATCATGCAGCGGATTTAACGACTCCAGCATTGCACCCGCGTGTGTTGGTGGGTTTGCCACTGTTGAATCGGGAAAGCTATCGGGAATATTGGTTAAGTTCCACACCTGTGCATTACGGTGTGGATGCACAAACTCACGCGCCATTGCATTTCAGCACAAACGGTACGGTATTGTTTGGGCATGTGTTGGTAGCGGAGGCGGATTTTCCCGATTTGCGTACCGCGACAGCGGCGGTATATGCGCAATTATTCGCATTATTACGGCGCGAAGGTTACGAATATTTGGTGCGTATGTGGAATTATTTTCCCCGTATTACCGCGCAGCAAGGTGAATTAAACCGTTATCAGTGGTTTTGTTTAGGGCGGCAGGATGCGTTAAACCAACAGGGTAATTTCGCTTACGCACCACCTGCGGCTACGGCGATTGGTAGCACGGCGGTGGATCAGGCATACTTGCAGGTGTATTTTATTGCAGCCAAACAAGCGGGAATGCAGTTGGAAAACCCGCGCCAAACCAGTGCGTTTTTGTATCCACGGCAATATGGTCCGGTGAGTCCGGCGTTTTCGCGTGCGACGGTAAAAGCGTGGGAACAGGGTGAACGTGAGGCTAAACACGTTTATATTTCTGGCACAACCAGTATTGTTGGGCACGAAACCTTACACATTGGCGACCCGCTGGCACAATTGGACGAAACCTTGTGCAATTTAGAAGCGTTATTGCAATACGGTGATGATACCTTGGGGTTGCCAATACGCGCCGTGCGGGATTTGACGCAATTAAAAGTGTATGTGCATGACCCTGCAATTGTGCCGCTTTTGCAAAAGCGGTTAGCGAGCTATTTAGTAGGGAGTAATGCAACGGTGCTTTACCTGCATGGTGATGTGTGCCGCGACAATTTGATGGTGGAGATCGAAGCGATTTTCACCCCACAGACTACAATTTGTGACTTAAGCCGCCTAAAATCCGCGTTTTGAGTTAAACCTAAAAGCACACATGAATATTCGCCAACTGCTTGATGATCGCATTACTGCCGCCCTGCATTCTTTGGGTGCGCCCGAAACTGTCTCTGCTATTGTGAAACCTTCTGCCCGCCCTGAGTTTGGTGATTACCAAGCCAACGGTGTGATGGCGGCTGCCAAGCAGTTGAAAACCAACCCCCGCGAACTCGCCACCCGCTTGCTAGACGTGCTGGATTTGTCCGATATGGCGGAAAAGCTCGAAGTCGCAGGTCCTGGCTTTATCAATATTCACCTGAAAAACGGCTGGTTGGCGCAGGCACTTGCTCCCTTCGGCTTCGCTCAGGGTGCGGCGGCTCGTGGGCTGAGCGGAGTCGAAGCCCAAACCATTGTGGTGGATTATTCAGGCCCGAACTTGGCGAAAGAAATGCACGTCGGGCATTTGCGTTCCACCATTATTGGTGATGCCGTGGCGCGGGTGTTAGCGTTCCAAGGGCATAACGTGATTCGCCAAAACCACGTCGGTGATTGGGGCACGCAATTCGGCATGTTGATTGCGCACATGGTCAGTTTGCAAGCGCAAGGCGGCGAATTGTCCATGCAGTTGGCGGATTTGGAAACCTTCTACCGTGCCGCTAAACAGCGTTTCGATAATGAACCGAGTTTTGCCGATAATGCGCGGCATTATGTGGTGAAATTACAATCAGGTGATGCCGAATGCTTGACGTTGTGGCAGCAGTTTATTGACATTTCTTTGCAGCATTGCGAAGAGGTTTACGAGCGTTTAGGCGTGAGTTTAACCCGTGCGGATGTGAAACCGGAAAGCGCGTATAATGCTGATTTACCAACAATTGTTAGCGATTTACAAGCCAAAGATTTATTGGTGGAAGACCAAGGGGCGCAATGTGCGTTCTTGGACGAATTTAAAAACAAAGACGGCAGCATTACCCCGATTATTGTGCAGAAAACAGGTGGCGGTTATTTGTACGCGACCACCGATTTGGCGGCATTGCGTTACCGCAGCGGTGTGTTAAACGCGAATCGTGTGCTGTATTTCACCGATGCACGTCAATCACTGCATTTCCAACAAGTGTT
>CAZEQX010000007.1:26005-35413 GCA_964514635.1 uncultured Thiothrix sp. | reverse complement strand
TTCAGGGAATCTACCAACTGAAACTGGACTTCGACAACTTGTTGAAAAATACCGTGATCCCCTCCGTGAATAGTGGACAGTTTAAAGATATTCGCCTTTCCTGTTATTTACTATTCACATAGGGGATCAGTGTACCGACATTCCCCCACAGACCATCGCTGAGAGAGAATGTCGCTGGGTGCAATGAAGATAATTTAATGGAACTCGGCGAGTTCTTTAATGTGTGCTGTCGCGCTACGACCGAGTGGCGATAATTCGTAGCCACCTTCTAAGCAGGAAACCACACGCCCCTGGGCAAATTCTTTGGCGATTTGGCAGAGTTCTTTAGTAATCCACACATAATCGCGTTCGAGCAGGTTAAAACCACCCATGTCATCTTCCATGTGTGAATCGAATCCGGCAGAAATCATTACCAACTCTGGTTTAAATTCACGCATGGCTGGCAACCACTTTTCCTGAATCGCTTCACGCCACGTCGCACCACCCGTTCCGGCGGGCAATGGCAGGTTGAAGATATTCGGTAAATTGGTATCTGCACCCGTGAACGGATAAAACGGATGCTGGAAAGAAGAACAGAACATCACGCGCGGTTCGTCGCTGAAAATTTCTTCCGTACCATCACCGTGATGCACATCGAAATCGATCACCGCGATGCGTTCCAAACCATAAACATCCAGCGCGTATGCAGCACCAACGGCAACATTATTAAAAATGCAAAAGCCTGCTGCTTGACGTTTACCCGCATGATGACCAGGTGGACGAATCATGCAAAAAGCGTGTTTATGCGTACCCGCCATCACCAAATCCACCGCCATCACCGCAGCACCCGCCGCGTGTAAGGCCGCATCCAAGGTGTGAGGGTTCATCCCTGTATCACCATCGAGCATGGCGTGCCCTTCTTTGGGGGAAGTGGCGAAAACCCGCTCTACATAATCTGCATCATGCACTCTTAGCAGATGCTCACGTTCCGCCGAGCGGGAATCGTAGTGACGCGCGATCCAGTCCACACCGGACATAATCATACGATTATTAATCGCACCTAAACGCTCTGGGCATTCCGGGTGATATGGCGAACCATTGTCGTGTAAATCACAATGAGAGTGAGTAATTACGGCAACTGTCATGTTTTTTTCCCTAAAAGCGGAGTAGAATATGTTGCAGTGCAGCAATTACGTTTAGGCTTTTTGTGATTGCTGCCATGAATTTACCAGTCTAGAGGTTTTGGCTATGGGCCACCATTACTTAAATCAACTATTCGCTCCTAAAAGTGTTGCAATTTTCGGAGCTAATAATAACCCCGATAGTATCGGTTCTTTGGTGTTTCAGAACTTGTTGGGAACAGGCTTTAAAGGCTCTGTCTACCCGATCACAGCAGAATGTGAAAAAATTCAAGAACACATTACTTACCCTAATCTCACAGCTTTGAACAAGCCTGTGGATTTAGCGGTCATCACCAGTCCTGCGACGACCATTCCGCACATCATACAAGAATGCGGTGAACATGGTATCAAAGGCGCGGTTGTCATTTCTGCCGGATTCAGCGAAACCGGCCCGCGTGGGCAACGCCTGCAAAAAGAAATGATGGATGTTGCGCAACAACACGGCGTACACATCATCGGTCCTAACTGTTTGGGCATTATGCGCCCACCTGTGGGTTTGAACGCAACCTTTAGCCGCTGCCAAGCGACTCCGGGTAATTTGGCACTGGTTTCTCAGTCGGGCGGTATGTGTACTGCCATTTTAGACTGGGCATCCGCCCGTCAGATTGGCTTTTCCACCGTAGTCACCCTAGGAGACGCTGCCGATGTCGATTTCGGCGACGTATTGGACTACCTTGCGCTTGACCCGAAAACTGACAGTATCCTGCTCTATATCGAAACTGTCCACAATGCGCGTGGTTTTATGAGTGGTTTGCGCAGCGCAGCCCGCATGAAGCCCGTGATTGTACTCAAAGCAGGGCGTAATGAAGCAGCCTCATTAGCTGCAAGCACCCACACAGGCAATATCATCGGCAGCAATGATGCCTTTAATGCTGCATTAGAACGCGCTGGCGCGGTGCGTGTGTTTACGATTAATCAACTATTCTCCGCTGCGCAAATTCTTTCATCAGGATTACGCGCTCAACAAAACCGCTTGCTGATTCTCACCAACGGTGGTGGTTCGGGCGTTATGGCCACCGACCGCGTGGTAGAAACGGGTCTGCGCATGGCGGAGTTAAGCAGCAAAACCGTTGCCGAGTTAAACAAGATTCTGCCATTCACTTGGTCGAAGGGGAATCCGGTTAATATTCTCGGTGATGCCAACCCCGAACGTTATGCAGGCGCACTGAAAGCCTGTATGCAGGAAGAAAACTGCGATGGCATTTTGGTCATGCTCACACCACAAGCCATGACTGATCCGGTAGGAATCGCCAAAGCAGTAGCGGAAATCGCCAAAGTTGCCCGCAATCCCAAAACACCTGGCAAACCCATTTTGGCGTGTTGGATGGGGGATAACCAAGTCGCCGCAGGGCGTGATGTACTTTCCGAAGCGCATGTACCGCATTTCCGCACCCCTGAAGCGGCTGTCGAAGCGTTCTCTTACCTGACACACTACCGCAACAACCAAAAAATGCTGATGCAAGTGCCGCCATCCGTTCCCGAACAAGAACGCGAACCGGATGTACAAGGTGCACGTTTGATCATTGAAAGCGTGCTCGCTGAAGGTCGTCGCACCCTTTCCACTACCGAATCGCGGGCGATTCTTTCCGCCTTCCGCATTCCAGCCGTGCCCACCATATTGACGCGCAGCCCAGCGGAAGCCCTAGTAGCGGCAGAATCACTCGGTTTCCCCGTCGTGATGAAAATCAGCTCACCGCACATTATTCACAAATCCGATGTGAATGGCGTGCGTTTGAACGTGGCAAATGCTCATGCGGTACGCAGCGTTTACACCGAACTGGTGACAGAAGCCAAGAAAAACATGCCCGAAGCGGTGATCGAAGGTGTCACCATTGAACGGATGCACATCAGCAATTCCGCTCGCGAACTCATGATCGGCGTGGTGCGTGACCCCGTATTTGGTCCGGTCATTAGCTTTGGCATGGGTGGTACAGCCGTAGAAATTCACCGTGATAGCGCGTTTGTGCTACCGCCGCTGAACGACTACATGATCAAAAAGACCATTTGTCGCACCCGCGTCGCCCGTTTATTGGGTGAGTTCCGTAACATGCCTTCGATTAATTTTGAAGCTTTATGGAAGGTGATGCAGCGCGTTTCTGAGCTGGTGTGCGAATTGCCCGAAGTCGTGGAAATGGACATCAATCCACTGGTTGCCGATGCCAATGGCGTACTGGCGGTGGATGCGCGTTTCACCATCAACTACCCGCCGATTTCCGCGCGGCGTTACGACCACATGGCGATTCACCCTTACCCGAATGATCTGGTGAAAAAACTGCAATTGCCTGACGGTACGGACATTATTATTCGCCCTATCCGCCCCGAAGACGCGGAAATGGAACAAGAATTTGTGCGTAATCTGTCGAAAGAGTCACGTTACATGCGCTTTATGCAGGCATTGCGGGAACTCACCCCAGATATGCTAGTGCGCATGACACAAATCGACTACGACCGAGAAATTGCATTTGTCGCATTGGTCAAGCAAGATGGTAAAGATGTGGAAATGGGCGTAGCCCGTTATGCAATCAACCCAGACAAAACCAGTTGCGAATTTGCGCTCGTGATTGCGGATGCTTTCCAAAACCGTGGTTTAGGGAACATCTTAATGCAGTTGCTGATTGACACCGGACGTTCCAAAGGCTTGCGTTACATTGATGGCGAAGTGTTGGCGCACAACACAGGCATGTTGAAACTCATGCAACGCTTGGGCTTTGAAAAGCACAAAAGTGACATGGACGATGGCATCGTGATCGTGCGTAAACGCTTGGGGGAGTCTTACTAGATGGAGACGCGAGTCACTTGAGCATTCCAGTCGTCATGACCCTCGCCGGACACGACCCCGGCGGCGGGGCTGGCATTCAAGCCGATAGCGAAGCGATTAGCAGCCAAGGTTGCCATCCCGCTTCGGTGATTACCTGCTTGACGGTGCAAGACACCCGTAACGTGCAGCGCATTGAACCCGTAACCGATTACTTAATCGAGCAACAAGCTGAAGTGTTATTGGCGGATTTACCCATCAAAGCCATTAAAATCGGTTTGCTCGGCAGTAAAGCGGCAGTGAAGGCAGTGCACCGCATTTTATTACAAGCCCCTGATGTTCCGGTGATTCTCGACCCCGTATTAGCGGCGGGCGGCGGACGCAATCTCGCCAATAGCGGCATTATTGAAGCGATTCGTGAATACTTATTGCCCTTAACCACGCTATTAACGCCGAATGTGCCTGAACTAACGCGCTTGGCAATCAAAGGCGAAACCTTAGACGAACAAGCGCAATGCTTGCTGGATCAGGGCTGTACCTACGTTTTGCTCACGGGCACGCACGCTGATACCGAACGGGTGGAAAACGTGCTGTATGGCGATGGCAAACGGATGCGCACTTGGACATGGGAACGTCTCCCCGAAACGTACCACGGTTCGGGTTGCACATTGGCTGCCGCGTGTGCTGCCAACCTCGCCAAAGGCATCGACATTGCCCAAGCGGTTGGCGTTGCGCAAGCCTACACATGGGGCAGTTTGCAAGCTGCTCGCCATATTGGGCATGGGCAATGGCTACCGAATCGTTTTTACTGGACGCGCTAAGCTCCTCTTCCCGACTTTCCGTACTTCATGTGCGGAAAGTCTCTATCACCTCAAATCCAATCAGGCGATGGAACGCGCTCAGCATTCAAGCGATACGGTGTCGAGTCAATCGCAGGTGTTTTACCCAGCATCATATCCGTGAGCATCTGCACGGATGCCAAACTCATGGTAACACCATAACGATAATGCCCCGCATTCACATACAACCCTTCGATCTCAGGGTGTTGCCCAATGTACGGAATACCATTCGGCGAACCAGGACGTAAGCCGCACCAATGATTCAAAACGGGCAAACCGCGCAACTGCGGCATAATACCGCAGGCCACTTCATACAATTCCGCCTTCATGTCCGCGCTGGTGCGTTTATTAAACCCTTGATTTTCAAGTGTTGAACCGCACACGATGCGCCCATCAGCACGCGGAATCAGGTAATACCCATTGTGCAAGACAATACGTTTTAACCAATTGCGCTCGCCACGCATGAGAATCATTTGCCCCAATACCGGACGCACATCCACATTGGCAGCCTGCATTTCTGGCAATAAACCTGTCCACGCCCCGCCTGCAACCACAACCTGTTTGGCCTGGAACAGCATATCGCCTAAATACACGCCATCAATACGCCCATCTTTTACCGCCAGTGCCGTTACTGCGGTATGTTCTGCCAGCGTAATAGGGTGCAAACGCAAATAAGTACGCAACGCATCAGCAATACGCGGATTCCGCACCTGCCCCAAAGCAGGCATGAACAAACCGCGCTCAATGGTATCGGCTAAACGTGGTTCGCACGCCTGTACTGCTGACTGATTCGTCAAATGTTGCAGTTCATAATCCCACGCCTGCGCCCATGCTTGGGCTGTTGCAAGCTCTTGATCACCTGTGAATAAAATGCCAGAACGAATCCATTGCGGATCAATGCCCGTTTCTGCCAATAATTCCGCACACAAGGCTGGGTAATGTTGCTGGCTATGACGCGCAAGGGTAGAAATTTGCTCACTGTAACGCCACGGATAAAGTGGCGATAAAATCCCGCCACCTGCCCAAGTGGATTCGCGACCCAGTTCGTTTTGTTCCACCAGCATGACCTCTAAGCCAGCTTGATGCAAAAAACGCGCTGTTAGCATACCAATTACGCCACCACCAACGATGATGACATCTTTTCTGGAGTTGTTCATGGGATCAAGTTCCACTTAGAGCCAGGGGTTAAACAGATCAGTCCTGCTTGAGTTTTCGTGTTGCTGGCTTTTGCGCAGCGGCAGCATCCTCTACTTTTTGGGTGTCAGTATTTGCTGCATTGGGGGCTGAATAATATTGGTAACTCGCGCTGTCGTCTAGCTCTGCTGTATTGCTGGGGTTTTTCTCCGCTGAATCGCTCATGGAATCCTGCAATGCCGCCGCATCAGCGGGGACGCTGGATTTAGCGGTCAAATAACTGTTCACCGCCACAATGTCTTTATCATTCAAAGTCCCAGCAGCTTGTTTCAATGCCAAGGTATTCAGCAGGTAATTATAACGCGCACTAGCATAATCCCGTCGCGCACTAAACACATTACGCAAAGCTGTCAACACATCCACTGCTGTGCGTGTGCCCACTTCATAACCTGCTTGGGTCGCCTCAGCCGCCGTCTCAGCAGAATTGAGCGCTTGTTGATTGGCTTGAACTTGGCTAATGCTGGATTGCACGGTCAAATAAGCATTTCGCGCCTGCTGTTCGGTTTGACGCGCTTGGAAATCGTATTCCTGCTGTGATTGTCGCAGGCTGTGTTGAGCCTCCCGAATCCGCGAAGAAATCGCCCCTCCGGTGTACAACGGCACACTCACCTCAACCCCCGCACTCGCGCCATAAACAGTCGGGTCTAATTCCGGTTCGCCGCGTGTCGAACTCCCTGTGTGTTTGGCATACAAATCAACCACAGGTTTTTTGGCAGCACGCTGTATCTCAAGCGTTTTCTGAGCGGTATCAATGGCGTGTTTATTGGCTAACAACTGCTTATTATTGGCTTTTGCCATTTGCACCCACGCTTCAATATTCTGTGGTGCAGGCACAGTAAGCGGCATATTAGCCGCAGGCGCATTCAAACTAGCGTAAACATTACCTGTCAAAACCCGCAATTGTTCACGCGCTAAATCCAGTTGATTTGCCGCATTCAATTCCTGCGCTGCCGCTAAATCATAGCGAGATTCCGCCTCTTTCACGTCCGTAATAGCAGAACGACCCGCATCAAAATAGGCTCGTGTCTGCTCCAACTGCCGTGCAATAGCTTGCTTTTCGGTACGCGCAAATTGCAAATTATCTTGCGCTAATAAGCAGTTAAAATAAGCTTGTGCCGCGCGTAAAACCAACGCTTCGCGCCCTGCCGCCAAACCAGCACTGGCTTGACCGATGATGGCATCGCTTTGCGCGACCTGTGCATCCAGCGATTTGTTGTACAGGGATTTGGTCATACCCACGGAATAACTCACGTTATTGGTGTTGTATTTTGCCATTGTCCCAGGTGTGGGATCTTGTGTGGTGTTTTGATACAGGTGACTGGCAGAACCAGAAAGTGCAACTTGGGGTTTGAGTGCTGCGAGAGCTTGGGGTTTCTTTTCCAACGTGGCGAGATACCCACTTTCAAGTGCCTTGAACTGTGCATCGTAAGACTTAGCCTGTTGATAAACCTGCAACAGGTTTTCCGCCCGTGCTTGCTGCATGAACAAGGTTAAGGAAGTGGCAATTAAAAGTGCCAGAGTCTGTTGTTTCATAAAAACTTTCCAAAGTGAGGTCTATTGCTGCGAGTTTGGTGTTCGCGTGCCAAACTCAACAAGCAAATCCCCGTTATGAATGAGCGTGTTAGCACAAAGCTGGACAACGCATCAGTAGACGGGCATCGCGTGATCAATATCCCGCGCCCACCGATCAATGCCACCGATGAGATTGATGGCTTGAAACCCTTCGCGCTCTAAATAATAACAAGCATGAGCACTGCGGATGCCATGATGACAGACCACCACCACGGTTTGGGTTTTATCCAAAGTGTGATGTTTTGCTGCCAACCAGCCCAGTGGAATCAGGACAGAGCCGTCGATATGCGCTATCTCATATTCCCACGGCTCGCGCACATCCAATATTAGCATTTCCTTATGCTTTTGTCGTAGATGTTCGGCAAGTTCTAGGGGAGTCCACTGTTGCATCGTGTTGGCTTAACCTTGATTAAAAAGTAAAAAATGAACGGTTATCAGCCTCTGCTCCCACCAAAGTACGGAGTTGGGTATCGAATAAAACCGCTCTAGTCAATTCGCCATCTTCTTGACGAGTCAATAGCAGCGCGTGCATCACAGTAAATGAACCCGTCGCCACCACAAACATACGCCCACCAACCGCCAGCCACGCTTCCAAACGCGCTAACATAGACTCAGGCACAGCACCCGTCACCGCAATCACATCGTATTGCCCTTCCGGTTGCCAATGACGCAATGCATCACCCGTGTGTAAGGTGTAGTTATGAATCGCTTGTTCTTCGAGATGGGCTGCTGCTTGCTGCGTGAAATCTTCATGAATATCCACACTATCCACATGTTTGGCCAGTTTTGCCATGCAAGCGGTCACAAAGCCACTCCCCGTACCGATTTCCAAACAAGTATCGGTTGAAGTAATCTGCAACGCTTGCAACATGCGAGCTTCCACACGCGGAGTCATCATGAACTCATCATGCCCAAGGGGAATTTCTACATCCGCAAACGCTAATTGGCGATACGCAATTGGTACAAATTGCTCGCGCTGAATGGTGCTCATGGTATCGAGTACCATTTGGTCGCCGATACCCCACGGGCGAATTTGTTGTTCAATCATATTGATACGGGCATATTCCAGATTCATGTCGATCAAGCTCCAGCAAAGAATAAGGCGCAGTAAGGTTAAGGCTTACGTCAGGTTGTCGCAAGCTGGCGATAAGCAATAGCAACAACTTATTTCGGCACGGTCAGTTCGCCTTTGTCGGTATTACCTGCGGTATCCAACCATGAAAACACCAATTTATCACCCACCGCCCCCTTGTAACGACACGCCAAGTACGGATTTTTAGAAACGGAAGAACCCCACTTCGCACTCATCACGGTTTTGTCATTGGCACTGAGAGTCACTTCCTTGATGTAACGTGGCTTATCGCCCGTCTCCATTGGGTGTAGAATCAAAATCTTCACCTCGACCATGCTATCTTTCTTGTGAAAGCTGGCTTTCATTTTGATGGTGTTTTGCAACGTTTCTTTGCTATCTTTTTTGTCTGCCATAAATCCCCCGCTTAACCTTCACAACCACTAGCACTCACCTTCACCGCCTGCTTTGCTTGCCAGATTTTCTCATCTGTTTTCACCAACGCGATAATCTCTGAGCTTTTATCCATGCGAATGCGTGTGGCAATCGACGCTTCCGTGCCCTCAGGTAGGGTAAAAATCGCTGTCAAAGGGCGTGGATTATCCGCCACCAGAATCATGATCTCTTTCACGTTTTTATGCGTAGTAGTAATCGTTAGCGGGATAATCGCACCACTTTCCGCCAGTTCTGGGGCTTTTAGCGTGATTTCTTTGGATTTTTCCGCAGGCTTGTCTTTCGTAATACCCAACGCTTGTAAGGCATCGTCCAAATTTTTAGCCTCAAATGGGTCAACGGCTGGCGTTGTTGGTGGCGTTTCCG
>CAZEQX010000007.1:0-25905 GCA_964514635.1 uncultured Thiothrix sp. | reverse complement strand
TGCTGAGCTGTTGTAATACCAACCCCGTTACCAAAGCGTGTTGTATGAATGTGCGTCGTTCCATCATCTTGTTATGCCCTTCGCAAATAAAAAGTTAGGCTAAACCGCTACGGGCTAACCTACCTAACGTTTGAAGTGTTTCGTTGTATTTTCTAAACGGGCGACTTCCTGCGCCATCGCCTGCAATCGAGCAGCGGTAGCCGCTGGCGTGTTGGGCAACCGTGTCGCCTGCTCTAATACCGCTCGCGCCTGACGGTATTCTCCCATGCGAATACTGCGTTCAGCCGCTGAACGGTACGCTTCGACAGCCTGTCCGGCCTGTTCTGCCACACGCTGGCGCAAGTCCAGAAAGTCCAAGCTAGTTTGCTCGGTCAAGTTATAACGGCTCATCACCTGCCACGCTTGTATCGCCTGATCATTAGCCAAATAGGCTTCCGCCAATGGTGTCAACACATCCTCTTGCGCATTATTCGTGTACGGGGCGAGAACTTTAAGCGCATCCGCAGGCTGACCACTGAGGTTGTAGGCTTGCGCAAGCAATAAGGCACTTGGCAAATTCGCCGCGTTTCCCCCCAGCGTTTGAATCACACCTTTTCCGCCGCCACTGCGCAATTGGCGTAGTGCTTGTACATATTGTGTCAGTTGTGGGTCTGTCGTTGCTGCCCCAGCACGCGACTGCACTAACACACGCAACTTTTCCCGCGCATAACGGTAGCCCACACTGTCCGCCACCGTGCGCGAACCCATTTGCTCGGCGCGGCTGCGTGTATCACTCACCCGATCAATACTTAATGGGTGCGAACGCAAATATTGGGTTAAATCACTGTTGAGGTCGCTCGTGCGCCGATCCAGCTTTTCCATAAAGGATGACATGCCTAACGGATCAAACCCAGAACCTGCCAAAATACGCAAGCCCACACGGTCTGCTTCGGCTTCCATTTGCCGACTAAAACCCAATTGCTTATGCGCTTGTGTCGCTACTGTACTGGCGATAATCGCCTCTGCCGCATCGGGGCTTTTACTCGCCGCTGCCGCACCTGCTAACACACCAATGCCTGTCATCAACGCGCCCTTGGGGCCGTCGTCTTGCATTCTGGCAATGTGACGCTGAGTAACGTGGGCAATTTCATGCGCCATGACTGCCGCCAATTCGCTTTCGGATGTACTGGTTAAAATCAACCCCGCATTAATCACGATCAAACCGCCTTGCGTGGCGTAGGCGTTCACATCGAGGTCTTTGCTCAACACAAAGTAAAAACGGTTATTGCCGACGGGCGCGTGTGCCAGCAATTTATTGCCTAGATTGCGTAGCCAAACGCTTAGTTCGGGGTCTTCGATCAGTGTCCCTTCGGCACGTTCTTCACGCAATTGCTTCAAACCAAGGCCAGCATCGCTCAAGCCGCTCAGTGCCGCAGGGTTGGTGCTAGAGGACTTTGCTGAGGTGGGCGCGGGCGCGAGCAATTCGTTCAAATCAGGGATATTGTAATCAGGGCGTTCAGGATCAAGCCCTGCCAACACAGGCAGACAGTGAGGTAACAAACTGAATGCAAGAACAGAAGTCAAGATTGGGTGTTTCATGATGCAACTATATTACCTTTGCTGTGTTCTTGACAGGGGTAGTAAGCTAATTAGAATATCAGGATATTTTGATATTACTTAGGCTTTGGAATAACGCAATGTTTAATAGCATTAGTGAGATTGACGCGGCGAGCTTGAAAAAGTTGCTGGATTCTGGCGAGAAAGTACGTTTGATCGATGTACGCGAGCCATCCGAGATGGCGCAGGGCGTAATTGACGGTTCAGAAGCTATGCCGTTGCATACCGTGCCGTTGCACATTGACTCGTTTAAACCTGACGATACCATTATTTTCTATTGCTTAAGCGGCGCACGTTCAGCACAAGCTTGTATGTTCTTGCAACGTCAAAAAGGCATTAAATCCAGTAATTTACGCGGAGGCATTGCAGGTT
This sequence comes from uncultured Thiothrix sp., assembly GCA_964514635.1. Lineage (GTDB taxonomy): Bacteria > Pseudomonadota > Gammaproteobacteria > Thiotrichales > Thiotrichaceae > Thiothrix. The sequence continues at coordinate 23,937 of CAZEQX010000007.1, read as the reverse complement.
GGGCACACGCAGGCAATGCGATTATTAAGCCGCGCCACTGAGACATTGCCATGAAGAAATTAGCGATTATTGCCACTAAAGGTACATTGGACTGGGCGTATCCACCGTTTATTCTGGCTTCAACCGCTGCGGCATTGGGTTACGAGGTGCAAATCTTTTTCACCTTTTACGGCTTGCAATTGCTGAAAAAAGAACTCGACCCACCCGTGACTTCCCTTGGCAATCCCGCCATGCCTATGCCCGTCCCCATGCCCGTCATGGCGCAAGCTTTGCCAGGTATGCAAAGCCTGATGACGTACATGATGAAGCAAAAAATGGCAGAAAAAGGGGTCGTCGCTTTACCCGAATTGCGTGAACTGTGCCAAGAAGCTGAAGTCAAATTCATTGCCTGTCAAATGACAGTTGATCTTTTTGATTTTAAGCCAGATGATTTCATTGACGGTATCGAATACGGTGGCGCTGCGACATTCTTTGAGTTTGCCGGAGAATCGGATATTTGCCTGTTCATTTAAGCTCTCGGGCGCAAAAACCATAAACAGGTCACTAAAGCCGAGCCTTATCTCGGCTTTTTTGTCGGCACACCATTCGATAATGACAAAAACGATCAATAATTATACTGTGCAAAGGATCATGCACATAACCCAAGGGGGGCTATACCCATGTTGAAAGCTCAACAGCGCGTGTTAAACCGCATCGGGCAATTACGTTACTTTCACGACGACCGCCACGAGCAACGCACCAATGAAATCCGTTGGTTAGTAGAAGAATTTACCGAAATTCCCATCAAACACCTTCCCCCAGCACTCGAAGGTTTTACTATTGTGCAATTGACAGACATGCATTTACGTCCTTACACACAGGTAGAGCATATTCAACGCGCTGTCGCTAAAACCAATGCTCTAAAACCGGATTTGGTCGTCTTAACAGGCGATTATGTGTGGCATGATGAAGATGATATTCTGGATTTAGTCCCCGAATTAGCCCAATTAAACGCGCGACATGGCATTTTCGCAGTCATGGGAAACCACGACATTAAAACCGACCCTGTATTGATCGAAGAAACCTTCGTGAAACACGGTATTCCAGTATTGCGCAATCAGGGTTTGGACATTCAACACGGTTCGGGTGTTTTGCATTTAGCAGGGATTGACGACGGCTGGTTGGGACAGCCAGACATTAAAACAACATTGGATGCCTATCGCGGATACCACAAACCTATTTTGTTATTAGCACATGAACCCGACATGATTGATTGGTACGCTCACGATACCCGCATTGCTTTGCAATTGTCAGGGCATACGCACGGTGGGCAAGTGCAAATCTCCCCTGGCAAGCCGTTTATTCGCCCACATTTAGGACGCAAATATGTGCAAGGTCTGCACCGCGTCAATCAATCATGGATTTACACCAGCCGAGGTATTGGTTCAACAGGGCTGCCGATTCGCCGTAATTGTGCGCCAGAAATTACGCATATTACGCTGGTAGCGGGTGATGGTTATCCTTGTCGCGCCTAAACTGTAGATCAGCTTATAATTAACGCTTATCCGAAAGGTTTGGGATATTATTTTTTCTTCGGTACACTGCCATCAATATAAAAAAGTGTTCGGGGGCCTCAGCCATTGCTTCCACACCGTTTTTACAGGACAGACTACCGAACAAGATTCAGTTAGTCTGGAACAATTACAAAAACAATGAGCTATGAGTGTGAATACGTCCGATTCCCAAACTAACATGCCTGAACGCAATCTAGCTGGCTTGAAAGTGGTCGTCGTCGATGATAGCAAGACGATACTACGCACGGCGGAAGTTCTGCTCAGTGAGCAGGGCTGCTGGGTCGTGACTGCAAGCGATGGTTTCGAGTCATTAGCAAAAATCTCGTCGTTCAAACCGGATGTCATTTTTGTTGACATTATGATGCCGCGTTTGGATGGTTATCAAACCTGCGCACTGATTAAAGCCAACAGGCAATATCGGGATATTCCAGTCATTTTATTGTCTAGCAAAGACAGTATTTTCGACATGGCGCGTGGGCGACTGGCTGGCTCTGATAAGTACCTCACCAAGCCGTTTACCAAAGATGACTTACTTTCAGCCATTTATACCCATGTTAAGTTGCCCGAAAAAAGCAAAACCGATGACAATACTAATCGTCAGCTTGCTTCGGTAACGTCAGAAGGATAATGCTGCTATGGCTGCTCCACATGTATTGATCATTGATGATTCATTGGCCGAAACACGGATTTTCACGGTGTTACTGGAAAAGCACGGTTATCGCGTCAGTGTTGCTTGCAATGGTCAGGAAGGCATTCAAGTGGCGAAAGCTCGCCAACCGGATGTAATCCTCATGGATGTGGTCATGCCGTTGCTGAATGGATTCCAAGCGACTCGTGAGCTAACGCGCACGGCAGAAACCGCACACATTCCGATTATTGTTTGCAGTTCCAAATCCACCGAAACCGACCGCCTTTGGGCCATGCGGCAAGGTGCAAAAGCGTATCTGATTAAGCCTGTATCTCCCAAACTTTTGTTAGAAACAGTGGCGCAATTTGTTTCAGGGGTCAGCGAACATGGCTAACCCTTACGAACTATTGGCAGGCTTAGCGTTATTACGCGAGAAAAAACGCCGTTCGCGACAGCGCAACGAATTGGAACTACAAGAATGGTCGGGGTTTCGGGTGCAACTGGGGGATGTCGCGTGTTTAATTCCATCGGATCAAGTCGAAGAAGTCGTCACACCCAATGCGGTGGCAGGCGTGCGCGGCGTGCCTGCGTGGATGCGGGGGGTCACTTACTGCCGAGCGCAATTGGTAACATTGGTGGATGTCACGCGCTTACTGCTAGGTGAAACCCGTCATGTACCCGTCGCGCGGGTATTTGTGATGCGCGGTAAGCAGGAATGGTTTGGTTTTCAGGTAAGCGCATTTGAAGGGGTTAGGCACATTTGGTCCGACACACCGATATGCGAAACACCCGCGAATGTTTCAGGCACATGGTTATTGTATGTGCGTCAATGGCTGTTACTGGATGATCAGCCAGTGGCTGTATTAGATGCCTCGCGATTAGTGGAGATACTAGAACAGCGCGGTAGCACAGTGACAGAGGTGGCATTATGAGCATTTTAGGCTACCAGCTACTGGTCGCAGGACTCGTAGCGTTGGTCTTATTGCTCGTGTTGTTGTTATACCGCATGAATCGTAAAGTTAAACTGCGGATGCAAGGCGGGGCGCGACAACAACAACAAGCAGTTTTGCGCTTATTGGATGAAATGAGTTCACTGGCGGATGGTGATTTGACCATGCGAGCCACTGTTACAGAAGATGTCACGGGGGCGATTGCCGATGCAGTGAACTACGCCGTGGATGCATTACGCGCTCTTGTGGTGCGAATGGATTCCACCTCGCATCACTTAACCGCTTTTGCCCGTGATGCGGAAAAGCGCGTTAATCAGCTCGCAGATGCCAGCGGACAACAGGCACAAGAAATCGGCGTGGCAACGTCCGCGATTGCGACCATGACACAATCCATCCAAAAAGTGTCGCGTAATGCGGCAAGCTCTGCGGATGTGGCGCGTAAATCGCTGGAAATTTCCCAAGCCGGAGCGCGAACGGTTCGCGCTACTATTGCTGATATGGGTGCGATCCGTGAACAAATTCAGGCGACTTCCAAACGTTTAAAACGTTTAGGGGAAAGTTCGCAGGAAGTTGGCGACATTATGCGTTTAATGAATGATATTGCGGAGCAAACCAATATCTTGGCCTTGAATGCGTCGATCCAAACGACGGCTAATCAGTCCGGCGCACATAGCGGTTTTCGTCGTCTTGCGGACGAGATGCAGCAACTTGCACAGCAAGCAGCGGGAGCTTCACGCAAAATTGACGTATTGATTCGCACCATGCAAGCCGATACCAACGAAGTAATGGCTTCGATGGAAGAAACCACTGCCAAAGTGGTAAACGGGGCGCGTAATGCAGAATCCGCAGGTGCGGCATTGGATGAAGTGGAAAACGTTACAGTAGGTTTGGCACGTTTAATTGCCAATATCTCGGATGCATCGAGTAAACAGGCGGATATGGCGGGGCAGGTTAGCGCAACCATGCAAACCATACAGGAGATTACCTCGCAAACCGCCAAATACAGCCAAGAAACCCGTGCCTTAGTGAGTGACCTGAATGCAACAGCAGCGGATTTACGCGGTGCGATTGCAGACTTCAATCTAGGCGAAGAAAAAAAATAATACAGGTGAAATATGATTTCTGATAAATCAAGTTTGGCAAGTCGCCTTGGCTGGATTGTGAATGACACGGAACAAGCCATTGAACAAGCTCGTCACTCCTTCAACCAATACGTTGGTGCAGTGGAAAAAGGAGCTTTAAGTGCTTGTCGCGAAACTTGTCGCCAGATTTCAGGGATACTGGACATTCTCGGTGCCAATGGCGCGAGCATGTTAAGTCGCGAAATCCTCATGTTATTGGATGCCTTGATTCAGGGTAAAGTCGAAAACCTCAAAGCGGCTCAAGAAGCAGTTGCAGAAGGTTTGCTACAACTGTCGGAATACCTCAAGCATTTGCGCGAAGGGTATGCTGATTTACCCGTCGTGATTTTGCCGACGCTCAATAATTTACGCGCGGCTCGCGAAGCGGAACTGTTATCCGAGCATTTGGTATTTTTGCCCGAAGCGGGGCATCCCGATGATGAGCAGATCGGCACGCAAGAACATGTCGTGCTCACGCCGGATCGTTTGCAACAAATCACCACTAAACTGCGTTTTTACTTCCAAAAGGCCTTATTGGGCTGGTTTCGGAATGAACAAACCCCGCGCATGTTGCAAGCCAGTGGCAAAGTTGCCACCAATTTGCTGGTACTGAACGAATCACAGCGTTTGCGGGCATTGTGGTGGATTACCGCTGGTTTGGCGGATGCCTTGGAACACGAACGCTTGGAACACAGCGTCGCCGTCAAAATGTTAATGGGACGCATGGAGCGCGAAATCCGCCATTTCGGTGAACTTGGCGAAACAGCATTCAATACCAGCATTCCTGACGAATTATTCAAAAATCTTTTGTACTACATTGGCTTGGCAGAATCCGGTTCAACCATTACGGATCGGGTTAAAGCAGCCTACAAACTGGATATGTACTTGCCGCAGGGCGAAACCCTAGCCGAGTTGCGCCAGTATTACACCACGCCTGGGCGGGATTTGTGGCGGGCAGTTTCCAGTTCGGTGATTGATGAACTCAAAACCTTGCAAGGTATTTTGGAAGCCATGCAGGATGAAGGTCGCCAACAGGAATTACTGGAGAAATTAGCCGATAAAACTCAAAGCTTATCCAGTACCTTAGCCATGCTCGGCTTAGGTCAGGCGGCAGAATTGACGACTGAACTCGCTGAGAATTTGAAAATCAAAGCCACTGGCGCAGATATTCAGCACTTTAACGATTTGCTGCAAATCAGCACGCACTATGCACGGCTGGAAAAAGTACTGGAAGAGTACGCCGAAACAGGTTGCGACACGACCGAGGCGGTTTTCGGTGCAGAATCCGAAAGCCAAGCTTATGCAACGGAACGCGGCTTGTTACGCACCACATTAGTGGAATTGAGTAAAGCCCAAACCCGCACGGTGGATTTCTACCGTAAAGGTTGGTCATTCTTTGACATGGAAGGCGTGGTTTCCGCGCTTGAAAACGTTAGCGGCGCATTGAGCATGGTGGGAGTCGTGGAATTAGTTCCCATGATCGATACCGCCTTGCGTTATGCACGCGACGATTTACTGGTGAAAAAACGCGAACCCAGTGTGGAAGAGTTATCCAAATTTGCGGACGTATTGACCCTGTTGGAAGCGTCGATTTCCGCCCGTTTGCAAGGGGATGACTACTTATCGTTGTTACCAACGGGCTTTGACAAACTTCGTGAGCTAGATCAGGTCAGCGATTTAAATCTGATTGGTGACACGGATTTGGATGCCTTGCTGGAAAGCTCTGAGGCAAAAAAAAAAGCGATGCCAGCGATTCCACCCAGTCTTTTCCAGAGACTGCGCCAGCCACAACCGCTGAACCATCCGCTTCTGCCAGCCTAACGGCGGTAACAGTCGGCACATCCGATCATCTCACCAGCGATACACCTGCACCGATACCCGAACCTGTGGTATCGGTTGCGCAACCGCCATCCCCCCCTAGTTTACGCGAAGTGCTTGGCGATGAAATCTTCGAGATTTTCACCGAAGAAGTCAGCGAAATCTGCCAAAATCTAACGCAGTGGTATCCACGCTGGGAAAAAGACCGCCATAACCGAGAATTACTGACTGACATCCGTCGCGCTTTTCACACCCTAAAAGGTAGTGGACGCATGGCTGGCGCATTTGCATTAGGCGATTTGGCGTGGGCGCATGAAGATTTATTAAACCAAGTAATCGGTGGACAACTCGCAGCCAATGATTATGTTTTAACACAAGTCCATCGTGTGATTGATGAACTGGTAGAACGCGAAACGTTTTATCAACAAGCACAGCAAAAAGATGATCGTGTTGAGCAATTCGTACAGGCTGCTCAAGCCATCATGCGCCACGAGCCGTTACCCAATTTTACCCAAACGACGGCGATTACGACCCCACCAGAAAATGCGCAACCCCATACAGAATCAGCATGGCTACAGGATGACACGACTCCACCTACCGATACCACACCAGAGTCGTTTGCTGATAGCGAAGCCGAAGAGGTTATTGATTTTTCTTCAAAACCAATGCCTTCAACATTGGCAACACTGACCTTCGTCAAACCCGATACCAGCAACACGCCAGAACCGGGTATTGCTGAGAACACGGGTGCAGCGTTCCCCATCACTTCCCCAGAAACCTTGACACCAAGCAGTGCTGTGCCACCACCGCCACAACCAGCACTGAACATGCCGGAAGATGATTCGGAGAGCCGTTTGGTCTGGCAATTATTCTGGGAAGAATTTCCAGAACAGTTGCAAGCATTGGATCGGCATTTACAAACGCTATACGATAATCCAGCATCACCTGAAACCATCCGTGAACTAGAGCGCGAATTTCACACGCTCAAAGGCGGGGCGCGGATGGCGCAACTCACCGCACTGGCAGATGTTAGTCACGATGCGGAAAGCCTGCTTTCGCGCTTATCCCGTTCACAACCTGTTGGCGAAACGGAACTGAGTGCCATTCAACAGGCCGTTGATACACTGCACACCTTGGCTGAACAATACAAAAATTTAACCACGCCATTGGCTTGCCAAGCCGCGCCAAGTCCCTCATTACCAAGCGTACCGCAGGATGCAGCACCCACATCGGTGCAGGAAACGGTTGCAACCATCACACCATCATCAGAGACCAGTAGCCCAACGGCAGAACTTCCGATTGAATTACGTTCCGAACCTGAATCGTTAGCTGCCGCCCTAGCACAGCGTGGTTTGCAGGAAGAGTTTGGCAGTTTATTAGAGCGCATGTTAGCCGAACAGGCGGAATCTTTGCCGGATATTAGCGTGCTGGATACCACCACACGCCCTATTACGCCCCCAACCAATGCCTTAGATAGCATCACCAATACCAACACCAATACGCACGAAACCATTCGTTTACCCGCCACCTTTGTGGATGGTCTGATCGAGCGAGCCGTTGGTTTGAACGTGCAACAAGTACGCATGTCTGAGCATTTAAGCAGCATGGGTATGGATGTCGAGGAATTAGTTCGCACCGTTGCGCGGTTACGCCAACAAATTCGGGCGTTGGAATTGGAAAGCGAAGCACAAATCCACGACGGGCGTGCGGCTTCTGCCAGCCGTTCTGCCGCACAAAAACGTGGCGAAACCTTCGACCCGCTGGAAATGGACCAATACGCTGAAATCCAACGCATTTCGCGTTCACTGGCGGAAAGTCTCAACGACCTAGTGAATTTGGAGGCTGATCTTGCCAGCCAAGTGCGCAAAGGCGAGCAATTACTGCAAGACGATATGCGCACCACGCGGCAACTCCAGCAAGAACTCCTAAACACTCGACTGGTGGCTTTAACGGTTTTAATACCACGTTTGCGGCGTTTAACCCGACAAACCGCAGGCGAACTCGGCAAACAAGTCGCTTTAGAAGTGGAAGGTGAAGATTGCGAATTAGACCGTAACCTGCTGCAACACATGACCGGGCCATTGGAACACATGATTCGTAACTCAGTGTCGCACGGCATTGAGTCACCCGAAGAGCGGGTACGCAATGGCAAACCTGCAATGGGGAAAATCACCCTCAATGTGAGCCGTGATGATGCTGAAATCGTGATTCGCTTCAAAGATGACGGACGTGGTTTGGATAAGCAACGTCTGTTACAAAAAGCTTTAGAAAAAGGTTTGGTCAGTTCTGCCCAAGAATTATCCGATAGCGAATTGGAACGCTTAATCTTACGCCCTGGTTTTAGCACCGCCACCACGGTCAACCAAATTGCCGGACGCGGTATCGGCATGGATGTGGTGTATTCTGAACTCAAAGCCTTGGGGGGGAATTTGCAAATCCATTCGCAATTCGGACACGGTGTGGAATTTACCTTGCGTTTGCCGTTTACGCTGGTGGTGAATCCGGTGTTATTGGCGGAAGTACAAGGGCAGATTTACGCCATCCCCATGAATGGTATTCAAGGTCTGGCACGCCTGACCGGACAACAATTACAAGAAGGCCTCAACGACCCCAATGCACGGGTGGAATTTGCCGGACAACTTTATTACCTGCGCCAATTATCAGAGCAACTCGGACAAAGCACCGTACCACAAGAGTTCGCCGCTGATGAACGTTTCCCTGTGGTCTTTATTCATCTACAAGGGCAAACCGTGGCATGGGTGATTGACCGCGTGCGCGGACGGCGCGAAGTGGTCTTACAACCGTTGGGAACATTATTCCGCAACTGCCATTTGTATTCTGCGGCAACCGTCTCCCCCGATGGGCGCGTGTTCCTCGTGCCAGACATGGCAGAACTCGCCCGCCGCACATTAGCGGGTCAAGAAGAAACCACCGAAACCATTACCACAGCAGAAACCAGCCCTGACAATGCTGGCCCGCCGCGTGTGATGGTGGTGGATGATTCCATTACAGTGCGCCGCGTGACGGAAAAATTCCTCACCAGCCAACATTATGTAGTAGCAACCGCCAAAGACGGCATGGAAGCCTTGGAACAAGTAGGGGACTTCGCCCCCAATGTCATTCTGCTGGATATTGAAATGCCACGCATGGATGGCTTTGAATTGCTGGGACATTTGCGCCGTGATGCGCGTTGGGCAACGCTGCCTGTGATTATGATCAGCTCACGCACTGCTCAAAAGCACCGCGAACATGCCGCTTCCTTAGGGGCTACAGGTTTCTTGGGCAAACCCTACCAAAATGAAGTCCTGCTAGAAGCCCTGCAAGAAGTGCTCGCCAGCGGGCACGAACCTAATAACCAACATGTACAAATTTGGGAGGCGTTGCCAGCATGAATATGGAAGTCAACACCCATAATCAACCCGCTATCAAAAGCTTAATCGTGCGCTTGCACAAAGGCAGTTTGATTTTACCCGTCAATCTCATGGCCGAATTGGTGACAGGTAACGAACTCAGCCCTTCCGAACACCCAGGTATCGAAGGCTGGCTGCATTGGCGCAATCGTCAAATTCCTGTGGTATCACTGGAATCCCTTTGTATGCATGACGAGGCAAGCGACAGCGACGAAGGAAAGTGTCTGATCTTACACACCGTTTCATCCGTACCTGGTCTGCCATTTATTGCATTGCGGGTACAAGGTGGCCTGAATACACTGGATATTTTGCCGGATACGTTGCGGGATGATCATAGCGGCAATGTGCAACGCTGCCCGTATGTAGCGCGTCAGGTTCGAGCCTCACATTTATTGTGCTTTATTCCCGACCTGCCTGCGATTGAGGCGGTACTCGCCGAAATCCTGCAATTAACTGCCGAACAAGAGATGCTAGTGTTAGACCAAGACGAGTGACAATAACACCACCAAACAGAACGTAATCAAAAATGCAGCATGAACATTGTTATGCTGCATCAGGTGTTCATTAAATACACTCTTTTCAGCAACGTTACGCATGATTTCAATACGCTGTTGCACGGGCAAAGTTTCAATCTTTTCAAAACTGGCACACCCACCTTTGAGATTAATCAGCGGGATCAACATGGTGATATTGATGTGTGCGGCAATCGCATCCTGTGTGGGTGTGTCGTAATTGATCATTGCCGGAGCAGCGTATTCAAAGGCTTCGAGTTCAAACATATCCCGCATTTTATCCTGCGCCTCCCGCAGAATGGCACGATTGCGTTCCAAACCGTCCTCTAAATCGCCTAATGGCGTTGCGGGTAACGGTGCTGCGGTATGAATGACGTATTCACGCCCGCGTATCGTGACTTTTACCGTTCCGGCGTAATTGCTTGGCCCTGTTTCTGTTGGATTACCCATAGTCGTTACATTCGATGCAGATTTGTTGTGGATTATTGGTATCGATTCTGATCGCACTAAGCTGGCCGCCCCATACACAGCCCGTATCCAGCGCGATGACCTGGTGTCGGTCATAATAGCCTAAAGTTGACCAATGTCCAAACACCACATTGACTCCCAATTCGCGTCTATTTGGATACTGAAACCACGGAATAAGTTGCACGGAATTGTTATTTTTTTGTGCAGAAGGACTACCTTTTTCCTCAAAGTCCAAACTACCATCAACCCGACAATAACGCATCCGTGTGAAAACATTGAGAATATAACGGTGTCGATCCCATGAGGTGTGGTTCACACTCCAGTAATCCGGTTGGTCGCCATACACTTGAGCCAGCCATTGTGCACATTGCGCTCCTGCTAATTCCCGTTCGATTTCCGCCGCACATTGTTGCGCTGTGGCTAAATCCCATTGCGGGGCGATACCCGCATGACACATCGCATACCCCAACTGCGCATCCACATGCAAAATAGGACGCTGCGCCAACCAAGTCACTAATTCCGCATAATCGGGCGCATCCACTAAAGGCTTCAGCGTTTTATGCGGTTTGCGCAAACCGTGAAAAGCCGCAATCAAACTAATATCATGATTCCCCAGCACCGTCACAGCCGCACTGCCTAGACCACGCACAAAACGTAAGGTCTGCAAAGACTGTTTACCACGATTAACCAAATCCCCCGCGAACCACAAGGTATCGCGCTGTGGATCAAAGCGCACCTTATCGAGCAGACGTTGCAACGGTTCATAACAACCTTGTAAATCACCAATCGCGTAAATTGCCATCGTGTTTTTCTCCCAATAAAAAAGCACTCGCTAAGGAGTGCTTCTTGTTATGCGACTGCTTGGCCGTATTTTGCAAGACAAAATCCAGACGTATGATTAATCGTCGCCAGCCAAACTCATCAAAAATTGCAGAATATACCAGAACAATAAACCAACACTAGAGAATAAGGCCAAGGAAGCCGCAACGTGTTGTTCAGTGTGGTACTCATGAATAATGTTAGAGGTGCTGTACAAGACTGCTGCTGCGGCAAACAAGATCATGATGCCAGAAAACACCGCGCCCAAAGTAAACCCAAACAGTATACTTGCAACGATAACACCCATCGCAATCCAACTACCCATGCTTAAGATAGGGCCTAAAAATGAGAAGTTTTTGCGTGTTGTAAAGGCGGTAAAGGTAATTCCCCCGACCAACATCAGGGTTAGTAAAATCGCATGACCTAAAATATCCGGCGCGAATTGTTGCGCAATGTAGATCATTGGCATAAACACAATCGCTTCTGCCACCACGAATACGCCCAAACCTGCGTATTGCATTTCTTTGGAAATCGGTGAATGCGCCCAACGATCCGCAATATAAGAAACCCCCATGAACATAACCATGACAATCAGCCACATCCAGCTATTGCCTTTTAAAACGTTCAGGAAAGATTCCGCAACGCCAGACTTCACCAGCAGGGTTTCCAAACCCGCAAAGGCTAAAATCGCGCCCCCTAAATGCAAATAGGTACGGCGAATAAAGCTCGCACGTTCGGTTTCGCCAGCATTAGCCACTAGCATTCCCGTATTGATGTCAAAATGTGCCATACTAAAGCTTACTCCTATGGATTTTTATGAATGTAATCATTACATACGCACGGGCAAAGCACTAATTCCCATTCCAGATAAGGTTTGTTGCCACTTGCTTAATGTTGCCGCATCGCTGACCGGACCGACGCGCACCCGAAACCACGTTTCGCCATGCACGGTAGCTTTCACCGTTTGGGATTGTAAACCGCTACGTTTCAGGCGGTTTTGCATAGCAAGTGCTTGCTCTTCGGTTTTGTAAGAACCAATTTGCAAACCATTAAAACCCGTTGGTAAGGCACTGGGTTTTACCTCGGCAGTTGGTGTTTCGGTCGCAGGGGCAGGCTTGGTCGCAGGGGTTGTCGCCGTTTTGGCAGCTTTAGCCGCATCATCATGCACCGCAATCGGCACATCCACCTCCAACTGTGGCAACACCGCGTGATAACTGAACTCCGCAGGGTTCGCCGTATTTTCTGGCGGAATGCTCGTGGTTGCCGCGTCGCGACTTGCTGCATTGGGCGTAACGCTCGCACTGGCGTTGGGTGCGGTACTACTTACCGCAGCGGGCGGCGTGGTGGTGGTGGTTTGATTCCCTTTGTTCGCAATGGCGTACATCCCCACTCCCACCAATAGACCAATACCAATTCCGCCTAACATCCAGCTAAGCCCGTATTGACCGAAACTACTGTCTGCGGCAATTTGCTGTTTAAAATCTTTAGTCATTGTTGTGATCCCGTTTTACGGTAAGTGTGGTCGCCAAAGTAGAAAGACTCGCCATTGGCTATGCTAATACCAATCATTTTTCAGTGATATTACTAACTGATATTTTCAAGTGAATTTTAACTGAACTCAATGGGATCAACATCAATTGACCATTGAATGCCACCGCGCCCACGCAATTGCTGTTGAGCGTGCCGCACGCGCTGCAATGCCGTGTGCAAAACCACACGTTGCACACAACTGAGCAGTAACTGTGCTCGATAGCGGTTTGCACGTTTTTCAATCGGTGCAGGCACAGGCCCTAAACACTGCAACTGCGTCAGGCTTGGCACACCCTGTTCCAGACATTCCACAATTTGTTGCAGAAATGCCAAGGCTTTATCCATGCTATGCACACTGCTGGCTCGTACCAAAGCTTGATAACCAAACGGTGGGTAATGCCAGCGTTGCCGTTCGGTTAGCAATTGCGTGGCAAACGCACTATAACCTTGCCCTAACAAATAATGTAATAAAGGGTGTTCTGGCTGAGCGGTTTGTAAAATCACCTGTCCGGCTTTATCAGCCCGTCCGGCACGCCCTGCTACTTGCACCAATAACTGTCCTAAACGTTCCAACGCACGGTAATCGGTGCTGTGTAAGGACTGATCCGTATCCAAAATCACCACCAGCGTCAAATTAGGAAAGTCATGCCCCTTGGCTAACATTTGTGTACCAACCAAAACCAGTGGTTCATTGGTGCGCACGGTAGCAAGTTTTTCCTCCAGTTCCCCTTTGCGGCGTGTAACATCGCGGTCAATCCGCACCACCGGAAACGCGGCGAAAAGGTTTTGCAGCACCAATTCCAGACGTTCTGTTCCCTGCCCTTGTGTGGTCAGATGCGGGTACTGACAGTGCGGGCAAACCGTCGGGGTTACGGTTTCAATACCGCAATGATGGCACACTAAGCGATTACGCCGCGCGTGCCACGTCATGTTCACACTACAATGCGCACAGCTTGCCTGCCAACCACAGCTCGCGCAATACAACGTGGGGGCAAAACCACGGCGATTCAAAAACACCATGACCTGTTCACCCCGTTCCAAGGTTTGGCGTATGGTTTGCACACTTGGCGGGGTTAAACCTGCCTGCAATGCCCCCACAAATGGACGCACATCCTGCAACTGCAAACGCGGTGGACGCGCAGCGGCAGGACGTTGGGTTAAACAACAGTAATGAAAACGCTGACTTTGCGCATTATGCAATGACTCTAATGACGGTGTTGCCGTGCCGAGAATGACCGGAATCGCCAATAATTGCGCTCGTTTAATCGCTAAATCCCGCGCATGGTAACGAAAACTATCCTGCTGTTTGAGCGACGCATCGTGTTCTTCATCCACCACGATCAAACCCAAAAACGGCGCGGGGGTAAAAATCGCCGAACGAGTCCCCATGATAATTCGCGCTTGCCCGCTACGCGCCTGCAACCAAGCCTTCAAACGTTCGCCATCGCTTAACCCCGAATGCAAACACACCATTGCCATTTTGGCAAAAAAACGCTGGAAACGCGCCAACAACTGTGGAGTCAAACCGATCTCTGGCACAATCACCAGAACCTGTTTACCTTGCGCCAACACTTGCATCATCAAATGCAAATAAATTTCGGTTTTGCCACTGCCCGTAATGCCGTGTAATAAAATCGGGCGCGGTGGAATAGCCTGCATCCACGTCTGCATGGTTTGCACGCATTGCTGCTGTTCAAGCGTCAACGTAATGTCGGTTTGTGCCACAGGAGCATCGCTGATCGCAGGGGGAACAACCTCAAGCCACGCCTGTAACCGCTTAGATAACGGCTTAGCCTTACGCAACGCCAATGGCAATGCGGTAAAAACCACCTCCCCTAATGGATAATGGTAATAACGTGCCGCCCATGCTAACAACTCGCGTAAATGTTCATCCACCACGCTCACATCGTCACACACTTGATGCAGGGTTTTCAGTTGAAAACGGGCTGATTCATCCGTCGCCGAGTGTTCCGCCTGGAAACGTTCGCATTGCCAAATAACCCCAGCGATTTCTTGTTTGCCCAGCGGTACAGCGACACGCATTCCCAACCAATCGTTAGGATCACGTTCCGACACCACCGCAGAAAAAGGCAACAAATAACTCAAGGTGTCATGCAAAGGGCGGGGAATAGCGACGTGTACAAGGTAAGCAGGTTGGTTCATGTGCCAAAGTTTACCGGAAAATCTGATCCAAACGGTAGATAAGCACGAATTTGTGGGGCAACTATGATGCAAGAAATGTCATCCATACGCAACTACTTGTTTCTAAGGGAAGTTCTCAAGTTATTCACAAAACCTGTGGATAACTTTGTGGATAACTCTGAAAAACCACCGCTAAACCCTTGTCAGATAAGCCTGTTGACAGATTGATTATTTTTTAATCAAAAAATCTTATTGCTTTAAAATCAAATGGTTAATCATATAAGACACGCGCATTTCCGCGAGATCGAAGGATTCTTCAGGCAATTTCTAATGAAGTGGATAAGCTGTGGAAAAAAACCGATAGGAGCTAACAAATTCCGTTTTGTCAAGACTTGACCCAACGAACTATGTCACGAATTTGTCATTTTATCAGGCACAATCCCCTAAAAATCTGAGTGGATTTAGTGCGCAAAAAAGAAGCTGACCGTAGTCAGCTTCCTTGCGTGACGCAGCAGCGTTAATTACAACAATTAACGAGTGCCACTTGCAGTAACGTCTACACGACGGTCAGCCGCACGTTGTGCAGAACCTGCACCTTGTGTTGCTTCGGCTTCGCCTTTACCAACCACTTGCAATGCAGCAGCAGGAATGCCTTTGCCCGCTAAGTAATCAGCAACCGCTGTCGCACGTTTCTCAGACAGTTTTTGGTTGTAAGCGTCAGAACCGATGTAGTCGGTATGACCAACAACGCTAATACCTGTCACTTTCGCACCTGCCAGACCAGCAACGAATTGATCCAACGCTGCCTGACCTGCTGGTTTCAAGACTGCTTTGTCGAAGTCGAAGTTCGTATCAGCACCTAAAGACAATTGTTGAATTGGTTTAGGTTGTGGTTTAGGTTGCGGTTTAGGCTCTGGTTTTGGTGGAGCTGGAGGTGGTGGCGGTGGAGCCGCTTCACAGCCTTCTGGCATAGAACCGAATTGCGCTTGCACGCACTCGCCCGCGCTGTTTTTAACAGCTTTGCCTGAACTATCTTGAACGTACTTACCGTCTTCAGCTTGCGCTGTCGTTACCATCATAGCGGCCATCATGGCAGCCAGACTAATGCCTGCAACTTTCTTCAGAGTCATTGTGATCTCCTTAAGCCTGATTTTAAGTTTACATTGTTGAATATCATGACCTGCAACGGCCAAGGTTAGCATATTGCGGGACGTGAGCTTATGATAGTGTCTTAAATATACAACAATCGTTGTGATTATAGGTTAAAGCAAGCTTAAGTGACTACTATAAACCGGGATTTTCTACAAGCTATACCGCAAGAAACCCCCAATAGTGGGGGTTTCCGTGCCTTGAGATCATACCATGTTGTTATGGTTGATCTTATTTTTGGTAGGATTGCAGTACCGCACGGCTCGTCGGATCAATCGCAACAGGGCCTTTATAATTGCCTTTGACCTTCACTTTAGGCACAACAGGCACGGGTTTTGGCTTCACAGGTGCTGGAAGAGGCTTTTTCACGGCTGGTGGTACGGGTTTTGCGGGTGCTGGCACGGCCTCACAACCCTCTGGTGAGCTACCAAATACGGCTAAAACGCACTCACCTGCACTGTTTTTGACCGCTTCACCCGCACTGTTTTGTACATATTTGCCATCTTCGGCAAAAGCGGGGGTGCTCAATGCGACAGCCAATAAAGCTGCAACACCGAAACCTGCTGCTTGTTTGCAATTCATGGTGATCTCCTTACGTCTGCTATCTTCAAGGTCTGGTTTTTGAATTTAACTGAATAATCGCGTGGCTACTTTAAAACACATAAATAGAGATTAGTAGCATTAACGCAACAAGTGTGTATATTGCACGACAAACGCACGATACGCCACAGGTAGACGCTATGCAATATCCAAACATCTCAATCTCCCAACCGATTGTCGAATTATTAAACTTGATGGAACGGCTGCGTGATCCTGATCAGGGCTGCACTTGGGACAAAAAACAAACGTGGCAAACCATTCTGCCCCACACTATCGAAGAGGTATACGAAGTCGCCGATGCGGTCGACCGCAATGACGCAGCCGCCTTGCGCGATGAACTAGGCGATTTATTGTTCCAAATCGTGTTCATGGCACAAATTGCAAAAGAACAAAACTTATTCGACTTTAACGACGTAGTGCAGGGTGTCACCCAAAAAATGACACGTCGTCACCCCCATGTGTTTGGCGAGGCGACTTACCAAAATGAACGCGAACAAAAACAAGCATGGGAAAGTATTAAGCACGCTGAACGCACTGACGCAACCACACCCGCATCCAGTTTTTTCACGGGCATCCCTCAAGCCTTACCTGCATTACGGCGCAGCCAAAAGCTACAACAACGTGCCGCGCGTGTGGGCTTTGATTGGGATAACTGGCAACAAGTGATCCCCAAAGTTCACGAAGAACTGGACGAAATCCAAGAGGCTGTCTTGCAAGGCGAATCGCCCCAACGTGTTGAAGAAGAAGTGGGCGATGTGATCATGGCAACCACGAATTTGGCACGAATGTTAGGGGTCAATGCGGAAAATGCCCTGCGTGTTGCGAATAATAAGTTTGAACGACGGTTTTTGCGGGTGGAAAGCTTATTACAAACCCAAGGTATGACATTGGAACAGGCGAGCTTAGAACAGATGGAAAATGCTTGGATTATCGCCAAGCAGGAAGAGAAACAGACAAACGGTAGCTGAATAGTACCTGAAAAACGATGCCCCCGACGAACGGGGGCAGTCAACACGGGCAAATGTTATTATTATTGGTATTTATTGTTGTTGTTAGCTGGCTTCACGATGCCTTGTCGTTTAACGACTATCCCCTGGGCGGTATCGCTGGATTCGACTCCCCCCGCCTTGCAGGGGGCTTCGTCAGGCAAGCAGCAACTTATTGTTATGATTGTTTGTGGCTGCTTTCTGCCTCTTGGGGCTTGCTGGAACTTTGTTATTGTTGTTGTGTTCAAACAATCCGCTGACTCTTTAAATATCCCCCGCGTGTTACCGCAGGGGTTATAGGAGTCGATGTATGGTCAGGCTTGTTATTGTTATTGATGTCTATGCCTACTCTCTACATCTTGGGGCTTGCTGGTAAATTCTTCCTTTAACCCTTTCTTATTTTGGTTATTGTCCTGATCAGGTTACGGTGCTGTGCACTCTGCGTCCTGATACTCATACTATTGCAACCAGCGTGCCAACCCATAAAATTATTCGATAACACACTGTATTAACTGGCTTTTCCAATAAAACCAACTAATTAATAACATGAGGGAGTTTGTGGGATTTTTGTCAGAAAGTGACACAAATGACAGTTTAGCGGTGACAAGCGGCGTATTGAGTGACAAAGTGACAAAATCGCGGGACAAATGGCAGGCACACAACAGCCCAAGGTTCACTAACGCAAACTCGCGCGTAACGCTTGACGGATCATTTCCTCGACGCTAAACCCTTGATTTTCAAAGCTGGCAATCATCTGACTGGCTTGTGCAGGTTTATAGCCCAAAGCAAGTAAAGCATTAATCGCTTCGTCACTGACACTGGCTTGATTGGGCAGATTAGCGGTCAGTGCCGGATGAACGGTCGTCGTGGCATCGTCACTTTTCGGTAAACGGTCACGCAATTCGATCACCAGGCGTTCAGCAGTTTTCTTCCCCACCCCTGGAATGCGGCTCAAACGCGCAATATCCCCCGCATGGATCACCTGCTGGAACTCCAGCGGACTCATGCCCGACACAATCGCCAACGCCATTTTGGGTCCAACCCCATTGACCTTTAATAACTGGCGAAACAGCTCGCGCTCAGTTTGAGAACTGAAACCGTAAAGCAATTGCGCATCTTCACGCACCACAAAATGCGTATATAAGGTGACATCGTGATGCAATTCTGGCAAATCGTAGAAGGTAGTCATCGAAGCTTGCACTTCATACCCCACACCATTCACATCCAACAACAAATCAGGTGGCTGTTTAATCAATAACTTACCGCGTAGCAAACCAATCATGGGCTTTATCTCCGATAATGTGGGGTAGTGTTGGATTGTGCGGCGGCAATCCGCATTTTCAAATGGCTGGTGTGCGCATGACACAAGGCAATGGCTAAAGCATCCGCCGCATCCGCTTGTAATTTGCCATGCAAATTGAGTAAATATTTCACCATGTGTTGCACTTGCGCTTTGTCCGCAGCACCTTTGCCCACCGTGGCTTGTTTGATTTCTTTAGGGCTGTATTCCAACACGGGTAAGCCGGAGGTTACGCCTGCGCAAATTGCTGCCCCTCGCGCCTGCCCCAGTTTCAACGCCGCCGCCGCATTATTGGAAACGAATACGTTTTCAATCGCCATTTCGTTGGGCTGGTATTGCTGGATTATCGCGGTGATTTCGGTGAAAATTTTGCCCAAACGTTCGGGGAATGGTGCATCACCAAGCCGCAGGCAAGTACTGAAAACATGTAAAGTGCGTTGTCCGTCGGTATCGATGACCCCGATTCCGGTTTGGCGTGAACCGGGGTCAATGCCCAAAATGCGGCGCGTCACTTAACCGTGAGCCTCTAAATCCGCATCGGTGAAATCAGCATTGGTGAAAACTTCCTGCACGTCGTCTAAATCTTCGAGCATGTCGATCATTTTCAACAACTTCGCGGCCGTATCGCCTTCGACCAAGGTCAGATTATCAGCACGCATGGTCACTTCCGAATTGTCTGGCAGGAAACCCGCCGCGATCAATGCGTCTTTCACTGCTGTGAAATCTTCTGGTGCAGTAATCACTTCTGCTGAACCGTCGTCATCGATTTGAATGTCTTCTGCACCCGCTTCCAACGCCGCTTCCATGAGTTTTTCTTCATCCAAACCGGGGGCAAAAATCATGACACCGATTTTTTTGAATTGGAAAGCAACCGAACCGTTCGTGCCCAAATTGCCACCGTGCTTGGTGAAAGCATGGCGCACTTCACCCACAGTACGGTTGACGTTATCAGTCATGGTTTCGACAATGACCGCAATACCGCCAGCTCCATAACCTTCGTAACGCACTTCGGAATAATTTTCCGCGCCCGTTTCACCAGCACCGCGTTTGCAGGCTTTTTCGATGGTGTCTTTTGGCATGTTCGCATCGAGTGCTTTATCCACTGCCAAACGCAAACGCGGGTGAGCGTTCGGGTCAGAGGTTTTGCCTTCGCGTGCCGCGACAGTGATTTCGCGGATCAACTTTGTCCAGATTTTGCCACGTTTTTTGTCAACAGCGGCTTTTTTGTGCTTGATGTTTGCCCATTTACTATGACCGGCCATCTCAAACTCTCGTCGTTAAGTCGTGAAAAATGCGATGTAGTTTAACATAGCTTGTAGTCATTGCAGACTGTTGCTATTTCAAAATCCTTACGAGTCCATTAACTTGCATCATTAAGGCAAAAATGTGCTGATTTCGCTAAGATTAATAGTGCTAAAACGGTATTGGTTTCAAAATGTTGCTACCAACAATACCAGAATGCATGATCCATTTTAGGTAGGTCTTATGAGTGTCATTTGGTTTGTGATTATTTTTGCCATTACCCACCTGATCATGGCGATGTTCGCTTACCGTTGGGGGGAAGAACAGGGCTTTGCAAAAGGCTACGAGGTGGGCAAAGATGACGGCTTTAAAGAAGGGTTAGCGCAAGGTAAACAAATCGGTTTGCACGACAGCGTTAAAGAGCAAATGCTGAACTCGTTGATTAAAACACCACCGATTGCAGGGGTTGAAATCGGTTTGCAAGAACAAGTACGCCAAGAACTGCTAAACGCTATTAATCAACCCAATCAACCACCCACACCACCACAAACCGAAACGGCGTGGTGGGATGAATGGTGGGATAGTTTTGCGGGTTGGTTGGTGTTGGTGGTCTTTGTGCTATTGCTGGCGTTGGTATTCAGCTAGAGTTTGCGTGCTTTTTCCACCAACTCCACCCACGCATGGCGCACATAGTCGCGTTCTTTGCAAAATTGCGAGGCATCAACCACCGCTGCTTGCTCTTGCAATGCCAGCTCGTGAATGCGGTCGCGCAAGGTACGGTAAATATCGCTGAGGGTTTCGGCGTATTCGGCATTGAGAATCCCAACCTTGTGTAAGGATTCCAATTGGCGAATATTGTCGCTCCATTCCACCAATTCGGGGTAGCGGTGCGCGTGCGCCAAAATCAAAAACTGCACCATAAATTCAATATCGGTAATGCCGCCTGCGTCTTTTTTCAGGTTGAATTGTTTGGGATTTTTACTGCCCAAGGCATCCCACATTTTGCGGCGCATTGCCACGACTTCTTGGCACAAAGCGTCCACATCACGTTGGCGGCACAAGACATCATGGCGGATTTGCGCAAATTGCGCGATTAACTGCGGCGCACCCGCCACCGCTCGCGCCCGCAACAATGCCTGATGTTCCCAGACCCACGCTTTATCCTGCTGATAATGCCGAAACGCTTCCAAACTACTAACTAATAAACCCGACGCACCACTAGGGCGTAGGCGTGTGTCCACTTCGTACAAACGTCCAGCAGGGGTAAACGTGGTCAAGGTATGAATAATGCGTTGTGCCAACCGCGCATAAAACACCGCGTTTTCCAGCGACTTGTTGCCAGATGTGTGTTGTGCGCTGCCGTGGCTATCGTGCAGGAAAATCACGTCCAAATCCGAACCGTAACCCAATTCCAAGCCGCCGAGTTTGCCATAACCAATAATGGCAAAGCCGGATTCGTGGGTCACACCATCGACTTGGTACAATGGTTTACCCGTTTGCGCGGTCATGGTATCCCAAACGTGGCGCAAACTTTCTTCCAATACCGCTTCGGCAATCCACGTCAATTGGTCGGAAACCTTCATTAATGGCAACATGCCCGTAATATCCGCCGCTGCCACGCGCAACACTTGCGCTTGTTTGAACTGGCGTAAGCGTTCCATCACCTGTTCGGGGTCATTTTGATCAATACGGCGCAATTCTTGGGATAACGCCGCGCCCAATTCAGCACGATTCAGCGGCGCGTACAATTGCCGCGTATCCAATAATTCATCCAACAAAATCGGGTGTTGGGTTAATTGGCTGGTAATCCACAAACTATCGCTGACCAGTCGCACAAATTGCTCGCGGGCGTGAGGGTGGTCCGCCAACATCGCAATATAACCAGAGCGAGCCGCAATTTTTTGAATGACGCTCAAGCAACGTTCCAAGGTTTCGGTGGGGTTAGGCATGGTTTGGCACGCATCCCACAACGCAGGCAGTAAACGATTCAAACGGTTACGCCCCGTGTCGGTCAACGACCCATACAACCGACTATTTAATAAATCTTGGAACGCAGGAAAATCAGGAATCTGACGAACGGTATCTTTTGGATTCACCGCTGAACCATTTGCGGCTTTATTCTCCACCGCAAACACGCGCTGAAAAATCTGACTAACACGCTCTTGATGCGCGTGTAACACCTGTAAAAAACTTTCCCAATCCGCAAAACCCATCGCCTGCGCCAAGGTCGCTTGACGTTCTGGCGTGGATGGCAAAGCGTGAGTTTGCTCGTCATTCCACATTTGCAGGCGATTTTCGGTACGACGTAAGCAATGATAAGCGTCGCGTAAGGTGGCGTATTCGTCGTCGGATAATAATTGCTGAGTGTGTAACACACTTAACGTTGCCAACAAATGGCGCGTGCGTAACGCAGGCATTCGCCCGCCACGCATCAGTTGGAATAATTGCGCGGTAAACTCGATCTCACGAATCCCACCCGTGCCAAGTTTCACGTCTTGGAATTTGCCACGCCGCTCGGCTTCGCGGTTAATCATGGCCTTCATATCGCGCAATTGTTCGACAGAACCGTAATCCAAATAACGGCGATACACAAAGGGGCGCAAACGCTCCAATAATTCCGCGCCGCGTACTTGATCCCCCGCCATCACCCGCGCTTTGATCAAAGCGTAACGCTCCCATTCGCGCCCATGCGTTTCGTAATAATGTTCCATCGCATCAAACGACAATGCCAACGCGCCCACTTCACCAAACGGACGCAAACGCATATCCACACGATAAGCGAAACCTTCCGCCGTGGTTTGCCCTAAGGTATTGATTAAGCGTTGCCCGACCCGCACGAAAAAGCTTTGATTATCAAGGGAACGCTTGCCGTCGGTTTCACCCGCTTCAGGGAAAGCGAAAATCAAATCAATGTCAGACGAAAAATTCAATTCGCGCCCGCCGAGTTTGCCCATGCCCAGCACCACTAATTGCTGTGCCTCGCCGGAAAAACTGCGTGGCGTACCGTGTTTGGTGACTAATTCCGCATAACACCAGCGCAACACTGCATCGGTTAAAGCATCCGCCACATCGGACGTATCGCGTAACGTTTCCGCCAAATCCGCCATGCCCGACAAATCACGCCACGCAATCCGCGCCATTTCCCGATGCCGGATTTGCCGCACCACCCGCACTACGCTGGCATGATCGCTCAACGGCTGAATCGCCGCAGCCGCCTGCTGCATTAACTCGCCTTCGGCATACGGCTGGCTGTGCGCGAATGCAGCTTCCCATTCGGGGTGACACGCAAGCTGCTGCTGTAAATATTGACTAGCGAAAAGCATTACATTGCCTGACATCTTATTATTCTCGCTCCTAGGGGTTGCAGCCATTATAGGCTGGCGGAACGTGATTTTGTAAGGTTTGCTACAATTCTGCCCTAGGATGGGTCAAGCTTTTCCAAGATTGTGTAAAAATTCAAGAGAAAAACTTGTAAAAATTCCACTGAGTTTCAGAAAATCGGTGTTGAATTGCTACCAAACCGTTGTGGTTGTTTAGGTTTTTGTATTGATCGACAGTGAGCAGCTAATGTTTAGCCGCTTTGGCTCGCCCGATTAATTGTAAGGTGTAGTCATATTTTTCCCCGAATACGTTGGGAGCTTGCTGGGCGTGTGATGCAAACAGTTGCGCAGATTCTTGCAGCAGCGGTAGTGCTTGAGCGGGGTCGTCC
>CAZEQX010000006.1:32712-36811 GCA_964514635.1 uncultured Thiothrix sp. | reverse complement strand
CGTTAAGTTTCTAAGCTGCCTATTCGGCAGTTAATGAATGCTACAGCCAACGGGGCAAAGCCCCGAATTTCTAAGCTGCCTATTCGGCAGTTAATTCGGTTGACATCCTCCCCGCCCTGAAGGACGGTTTCTAAGCTGCCTATTCGGCAGTTAATAGGAATTGTACGCGCTTAACTTGTAGATTTGCAAACAGAAAGTGGCAAAATTCGGCGTTTACCCCTTTTTTTGCCACTGTTTGTAAGTATTTGATTGTTAAAGAGCGTTTCTTGCCATTGCAAAATTGGGGTCAGCACGTTGGTACTGACCCGTGGCGTTAGAAGTCCGGTACGGCAACGGTGTTGCTTAAGCCATAAGTGCCAAACTGCCATTCCGTGGGGGCTTCTGCGGTTTGTTTGTTGATAAACAAACGAAACGGCTGCCCCGTGCTGAGGCTGTGCAGTTGCAGGAATGGTAGGTCAACCCGCTGTTCGTCGAACGTTTGGTAACGCGCTCGGATTTCGGTTTCATCCAACCCCTTGCGTTTGGCTTGACGGCGGACGAGGCGTTCCCGCGAGGTTTTGGGTTGCACACGCTCGAAAATGACGTATTTGAGGTTGGGGCGTTCTAACGCAACACTTTCGCGCATTTCGAGATAATCGTCTAGATGGCGTAATTGTTGCGCAAGGTTCAAGCGTTCTAGGTGTTCAGCTTCGCGGCTAAACAGGCGAATCGTTGTGCCTAACCCGATAAAGCGTCCGCTGGGGCTGATTTGGCGCAAGTATTCGGGGAAACCGACCCCAATCGGGTTATGGCCTAGTTCGTGATGCAGGTTGACAAACGCCAGATGCAGGACATCCATTACCTTGCCCATGACGAATGCGATGGGCACGGTTTCTTCTGTCCAGCAGGTGATTTCCGTAAAATACATGGTGACTCCTATTTGGAAGACTGACCAAACACACCACCACGCACCAGCATCGCCATAACGTAGTGTTCGTCGTCGTCGTTTAAACTTTCACCCACTGCAAAACGGTCAAACAGCGTGTAAAAGTCTTTCTTTTCGGTGGGTTTGCGGTAGGCTGTACCCAGATTCGTTACCGCGCCATAGGCTTCAACCGCAATCGGACGCGCCCCCACTTCATACCAAGTATCAATCGTGCGCAACGCATTACCAACTTTTTGCGAGTGCAGCGCGGCAATGCCATCGGTAGCGTACAGCACTTTGCTCTTGCTTTCCTTCACCGTGACCAATTCTTCGCTGGGGTAAACTTCTTGCCCCGCACCCAAACGGCTATAGGCAACCACTTCCAACAGCGCGAACTCGCGTTTACCGCTCAAACTATCCGCCATAACGCTCGCCAATTCTGCCACTGCGGGCTGTTCAAAACCACGCAAACCAATCGCTTTGGCATCAAATGTCCATACAGTACGCTGCTCGCCTTCCACCAGCGTTACCACGACTTCGACACTTTCCGCTCCCACGCGATTACGCCACAAAAAACGCGCATTGGCTAAATTCGTCGCGTAACGTTTTGCTAATTCCGTGCAGCCTGTTTTGCTGACATAACCTTGCACCGCCTCACGGTAAGTTTGATTAAACTCTTGGTTATTACACGCCGAAGGCACATCCACCCCGCTTAACACTTTCAGGGTAAAAACCACTTTCAACGTATCTTTATCGCTGGGTAATGCGCAATGGTCAACCGTTTGCAGGTTCGGCTTTTCCACTTCTGCATCCAATTTCGCAGGGTCATTTTCCAACGCAGTGGATAAACGGTTAGAAATCGTGCCGCGTACCGACTTTGCCTGCAATGCCAACCCCGTCGCCACCGCCGTGCGGGTTGCCCAATTCACTGCGAACATTTGCGCATCCGACGGCACTAATTTCTTTTCAAACGCCAAAACGGAAGGAATCGCCGATTTTGCTTTTTTTGCTTCTTTAGCCATGAGTGAAACTCCTATAAAAATAATCAAACTTGAGAACAAAGGTAAACATCCGAATCCGGCGCGTGCTGATAACGCCAAATCAAATCCGCCAAACCCGTTAAACGATACGGCATCACAAATTCACCCGCCGTAATGACACTTTCCACGAACCGATGCGGTGTCTGCTCATCGCGCTGCTGTTGCGCAACACTCGGCGCGGTTAAGGCATGGAAACCGACCGCAATCGGCACGATCCACCCCGCTTGCGCCCGCGAACTGTGCCACGTCGCGGTTTTTTCATCGGCATTCAAAGTGCAACGATGTTGGATTTGCAACAAACCGTGCAGCGCGTCTAACGCATCCTGCCCCGCCTGCATCGCCTCCGCCATTAACTGCCGCCGCTCCAACAGCGCATACCCTGGCATTAACGCCCGCAAACCCGCCTTGTTATCGGCTAACACTTGCACACGCGCCACGGATAAAATATCGCCACCCGCTAACTTGCAACGCGCCAACAAGCGCTGGGGTAAATCACGAACCAGCTCCTCACGCGCACGCCCGTTGGGTAAATTTTCCACCTCCAACAGCAGCGAAACCGTCAAATGACAACGCCCCTCTTCCACAAACGATGGGCGATTACCGTCCTTGTCCAACGGATTAGCGGTTAAACGTAAGGTACGGCTGTAATTGTCCTGATGGTCTTGCAAATCCAGCGCGTGGCTCACAATACCAACCCCCGTAATCAGTAATTCGTCAGGATCAGCCGTCGGGTTTACTTGACGCTGCAACGCATGTGCAAACCCCAAAAACGCCGTCACCGCCGGAAAACCAAACGTAAACGGGCTGGATAACGCATTCGCGTTCTGCACCCGAACGCGCTTTAGCAATACATACTCACTCACAGAATGAACTCCTCATGCAAACGCGCATACGCCAGCAGTTCCGCTTGGAAAGCCTTCACCTCGGTTTCTCCCAAATCCACCGCAACCAATTTCATAATTTTGGCGGAACGGGTATAAGTGCTCACCATCCATTCACTGATGCGCCGCGCAATCACGTCACGCCATGCGTCATCGGTGTCGCGCTGTTCGCTAAACGCCGTATCCAACCAATACTGCTGCGCCACAGGCAACGCAAAACCCGCCGCTTGCGACCAACCCGCTGGCTGTTCTTGCAAACGCATGGCTTGTAACATCACCCAATCAAACACCTGTTCCACCCGATGCTGGCGATAGTTACGCATATCCACCGTGTTGTAATCGCTGGCTAATAGTTGGTGTAACGCGGTCAAAATCGCTTTCAAATCCGCATCCCAACGCAACCACTGGAAAAAATCCGTCTTCGGCAAACGCAAATGCTGTGGTGCTAACGTTGGTGGCAAACACGGCAATAACCACGCCTCACCACCGTTATTGCTATTCAGCTTGCTAATGTTTTGCGGCTTCGTCCCACCGAAATGCACGGTCAATAACCCCGTCAATTCCGCAAAACCATCAGCATGAAACTGCTCCTTGCGCTTGGCTTCACGGGCAACCTTAGTACTGTCCGAAAACTTCAAGGTGCGCAAACGTTCACGGTTTTCACTCATTAACCCCGACGGATACAACACCGACAACAAGTGATAACCCTGTTCCACCGGAAAATACACCTGCTTCACGTTCGCATGGGTTTTCACGTTCGTATCAGCAGCTTTTATCTGCAAAAACAACGCCCGCCACTGCGCAAACGTCGCCTCATCCACCGCCAACAAAGCGCGTAACGTGGCACTGCCCTCCTCCCAATGCGCCAATACGCTACGCCCGTCGTCCAACACCAACGACAAAAACGCATACACATCCAACGCCGCCGCATTTCCCACCACATCCACATCCGCCCTAGCATTTCCCGAACGTAAATAACCGTCCGGCGCAAATGTTCCTGTAAACAACACAGGCGTTACCCGCGCATCAGGGTGGCTAAACTTCGCAGGGTGAGAAACCAAACTCAACTGCCCCGCCCGCTGCGCCGCACTCCCCACCCATTGCGGAATCTGAAATTCCGCCTCAATCTCCTCCACAGGCTTCTTGGCTTCTTTCAGCGGTTTTTGCTTACGCTTATCTAAAAAATCGACAATAGGATTCAATGAATCAGCCCTCCATAAAAACTGAACTGCACTTGCGGCAGTGGAAAAAAATCGCCCATTAATACCAGTATC
>CAZEQX010000006.1:0-32612 GCA_964514635.1 uncultured Thiothrix sp. | reverse complement strand
AAACCCCAGCTCTGGCACGAATACGAAATGCTGTGCGCCGTCGTCGTCGGGCAAATTCACTTCCCCCAAAAACTCGCAAGTGCGGCGTGTGCTGTACCCCAAACGGTGCTGTTGTTCGTCGATTAAGGCGGCATAATTCCACGTTAGCCATAGGCGTGGGCGTAAAGCGGGTTCGAGTTCGGCGATTGCCACATGGAAGGCTTGTTTGCCTTGCACACCTTTTTCTTGTGGTTGGCGCAACACCAATTCGTCCCCTGTTTCGAGGTGCAGCTTGAATAAGGTTTCGGGTTGACTGGCGCGAAATGGCTTGCATTGTTGTGCCAAACTGGTGAAGTAATACGCGCTATGCAGCCAGCCTTGCACGGTTTCCGGCACGAAATTCGGCGCGGTTAGCACGTCTTGCAAGACTTGGTGTTCCAAATCCGCCAAGCGCGTGCGCGGTTGTAAATCAGTAGCGCATTGAATACGCGCCGCAGCGTCCACCCGTTGCGCTAAGGCAGGCATATCCAACAAATCCGCTAAACTGTGGCTGTGCAGTGGGTATTGTTTACTTTCATAACCAGGGCGGCAAAACACATAGGGTTGCTGCCCGATAAAGCCTTTGAGGTTGTATTCCAATAACGCGATATTCGCCGCCGCCAACTGACTCACTGTGCGATGGCGTTGCACGCGCCCTGCCATTTGTATAATCGAACGTACTGATGAAGGTTCAATCACTGCCCAATCCAAATCATGGTCGCGCCCCACTTCTTCCACTGGAGTCGCCACCAACACAAAAATCACCTGTTTTGCCTGACAACGCTGCAAATGCTGGCGAATCACCGCATTGTCGCCCGCCTGACGTGGCGTTTTGCGGTTTAACACCTGATCCAAATACCGTTCTTGTGTCGAACGTAATAGCAATACTTGGCGGCTGTGATACGCCATCACGCGCATTTCCACATCATCCGGCAACGCACAACCCAATAAGTAGCGCGTTAATTGAATGCAGGCATCAACATGCGCCACCCGTACCACGCCAATCGACACCTGTTTATTGGTGATTGCATCCGGCCAAGCGTGTTGTCGATGCAACTGCAAAACGGCATCGCGCACCGTGGCAAACCAATGCGTGGTTAAATCCGCCGCAGCAACCCCATCGCGTGGCAACGGCACGATGGCAGCACGGCGTTTGACTTGCGTTTCCCGCGCTAAGGCTTTGATACGCTTATCCACAAACGCTTGATGCGCCGCAGGAAAAGGCGTGTCGTTGGTGATCAGTTGCAGTTCTGCGCCAAATTCATCCAACCAAAACGCCGTTACACTGCTAGAACGCTGACGTGCCGCCGCAAAAATCTGCCATCCTGCCTGATACGCCTGAAACAAGCCCACTGCCACTGCTGGCGGAATGGTTGCCGATGAAATCATCACTTTGCGCCCTAACATGCCTGCCAAATGCACCAGTCGCGCAATCGCGGGCAAATCGTTGTGGTCAAAATCATCCACTTCATCAATCACCAAATCCGCCGACAACAACCGTAAGGTTGGTAAGATATGCCGCCCGCCCTGCGTACTTTCCGTCGCGGGCATGAGGTGATCAATCGTCGCCACCAACACAGGCGCGTATAGCAAGCTCTTGCTCTTTTTATCACGCAACACCGTGGTTAAACGCTCATCCGGCACATGGCTTTCGTACACCACTTCCAAACCTGCACTTAATGCGGTAGCCGATGCCGAACCCGTACTGGTTTCTTCCTCTTCCCAATCGCTTGGCGCGTTATTGTCCTCGCGTTGCCCGTGCAGGTAACGCACCGCCGCCGAACCGACCAAGACTGCCAGTTCCGTCGCATCCAGTTTGAGCTTGTCGCGGTATTCGTCTCCGGTTTGCAAGGTCAGTGTGCGTAATCCCAATGCCAAGGTGTAACGCAAACTGCCATCGTCGTGTAACGCCCCCATGATCTTGGCATTGGCGAACGTTTTACCGCAGCCCGTGCTCGCCATGTTCACCGCAAAAAAACCTTGGCGGGTTAAATCGTGTTGCTTACGCCAATCGTGCAGTTTTTGCACGGCTTTGTTTTGCCACGCAAATGCGCCCTTTGCTGGCTTGCGTAAGGCTTTTACGTCTTGTGCTTTGGGTAATTCGGTTTCAAAGGCGGGCAATAAATGCGCCACATTCAACGCAGCTTGGGTCACGCCTAACAAATGTTCGTCGAGTTTCTGCTTTAAAGGCCGTTCACCATCCTTACCCTTAGCCGTATTGGCATACAAAGCACAATCGCTGCGCCAGCGGGTATTTTGTTCCTGCGACGAAAAATAGTGATCCCCCACCATTAATGCCAACCGCGCCAAAGTGAGCAGTAAACGTTCTATTTCCACACCTTCCGCGATTAACCCCGTAACGTCTTGCGCTTTACGCGCCCAACGTGCGGCATCTTTGCACCACGCATCCGTCAGCAGCGGCAAACCGTGGCTAAATTTCCACTTCAGCGCATCCTTGGTTTTGATAT
Source organism: uncultured Thiothrix sp. (assembly GCA_964514635.1). Taxonomy (GTDB): domain Bacteria; phylum Pseudomonadota; class Gammaproteobacteria; order Thiotrichales; family Thiotrichaceae; genus Thiothrix. The sequence goes on along the minus strand of CAZEQX010000006.1, from coordinate 30,126 downwards.
AACCCATGTCACGCTCAATGCTGTCTAACATGTCTTGGCGGGCAATGGGTTTACGTCCATTGGTAAAATCGTGCGTTTCACCTTCCGACGCATTCCAATAAAAACGTGGCAATTTGTGATGCGTGACAATCAACCACGCCACCCACAAAGCCAACGGCGCATTGGCAAAACCCTTCACAAACGGCGTGTCGGCGGACGCAGGCGGTGGCGCGGCGCGGGTTAGCAGTTTTTTCACCAACGCTTGGCGAGCTTTGGCATTTAAACTTTTCAAACCGAGTAACTCAGTTAGCCAAACCTCATCGGTTTTGTCATCGACAAACGCACGAAACAGCAATAACGAAACCCATTCGTGGCGAATCGGGTCACGTTTATCTGGGTTAATCAGTAAGGTTTGAAAGTGATCCCATGATTTACCGAAATCGTGAAACAACGCTGCCAAAGCCGCTAATACCTGCACTAACGGCAAAAACCGCCAATCGTTTTCCCAATTTTCGTGGTTCAAATCGCGTTGCGTGCGATTCACGGGCACATTGCCAAACGCATCGAATTGGCGACGATTCCCCACAATCCACACCAACTCGGTCAAATGCGTGCCACGAATGCGATGGCAAGAAACCGCCGTGGTTTTGCGGGCGGTTTTGGCTAATCGCGCCCGCACCGCATTCAAACCTTCCTGCGTAATCACCGTTTGCCAAGTGCGTTCCCCAATCCGGTTGGCGTAGGCATCCAATACTTGGCGCGTCACATCCAGCGACTTTTTTTGGCATTGCGAAATGAAAGTGACAATCATGGCAAAGCCTCCCCTAGTTGCGCGGCGGCTTTTACCGTATCAAACATAAAATCCAAGGCTTCGTGTTGGGTAAAACTTTGCAGGCACATTTGGCGAAATTCCTGCTCTTTCAAACCCTGTTCGGCAGCGATAAACGCCAGTGGCAACACAATGGTATCTTTCACCAAATCCGCAATATCAAACACCAATGCCCCACGGCGCGTTTTGCCATGCATCACCGCAAAACCGTGCGGAATCCCTAATACCCATAAACACGTCGCCGCCAAGCCATACGCCAAATAATTGCCATGATTGAGAAAACGATTCGCCAAATCCAATTCATCTGGCTCATGCGAACGCACAAAACCATCAGTCTGCGTGCGATTTGCCGCAAACTTATACAAAGCAATGGTTAATAAGGCTTCAGCCTGCAATAACTGCGTGGTGTTTTGGCTGGTTTCTATGCTGCTCCGAAAACGTTGGATAGCTTGGGATAACGCTGCATCATTCACGCTGAAATCGTAACGTTGCAAGGTTTTATCTTTCGCCCATTTTTCCGCTAAAAAAGCCAAGCGTTGCTGCTGTAAAAACCGCGCCACTTGCAAGCGTTTGTGCTCGGCAAACCAAAACGCCAACCACGCTTGCAAGTATTCCGTCGGACGGTATTCGCTTTGTGGGGATAACCATTCGATTTCAGTTGCCGCGAGTAATGGCGTACCACCACCGCCACTAAACCCCATCATTACACCTGCCCCACACAGCATCCTTACCGCCGCTTGGGTAATGGATGTTCCCGTGCCCAGCAAAATCACCGTGGTGTTTGCAATCGGAATATTCCAGTACTGATTTTCATCTTCCGCAGGCGCTAAAAATACCACCCTCCCGCCTTTCACCATGACCCGACAGTGTTCAAGGTAGTAAATATTGGCACGCTTGGAATGCAAAATTTCCTTATGACCTGTTTGGAATTTATCCATAATAATGACCCTCATTGCGAAAATCTGTACAATAAACAGCCATATTAAATAAATAAATGCGCTTCAAGCTGTGATTTAAAACAAGTATTTTTATTAAATACACGATAAACAAAGAGGGAAAGATTGAAACGTTGTGTGGTTTAAGCTGATCAATATCAGTGACACATGCGGAAAGAAAACCTGGCAATTCAATTGCCAGGCCTAACAAGGGAAACTCTTAAACGTTAGTTAATTATTTTGTGATTGATTATTTATAATGCAAGATTATTTTTTTATCATCAAGCAAACAAATGTCACAAAATGTAACGAACTACAATACCGTCGGGCGACCCGCTATGAGCAGCGCACAATCCAACATTTCATCCCACAAGCGTTGCGAATGGCGCGAAACGCCTTGCCCTACGCCTTTGCTGTGCTGATCCAATGTTGCTAACAGCGTGAATAAGTGTGGCCAATGTATCTGTTTACTGATGCGTGGTAAGGCTTTCTGAAAAGCACTTTGGCGTGCTTTCGGCATTCGCATCAAGAGGGCTTGGTTAGAAATATTCTGCTGGAGATTTTCGCATCCGGTGTATAACTGCCGTGATAAATCCGCTAATGCCCAAACCAATAAAGGGGGGGCTGTGTCCTCGTCCTGCAATACTTGCATAATGTGCGTAATGCGGTGTGCATCTTGTAATAAAATTGCATCCGCCAAATCAAATACCGTGTAGCGCGAATTATCCGCCACCACCGCCATAATATGCTCTGCCGTGACCGGACGTTGCCCAAACAACAGGGTTAATTTGTTTATTTCTTGCACCGCTGCGAGCAAATTACCTTCAATACGCTCGGTTAAATACCGCACTGCGTCATCACTGGCTTGCAAACCTGCGGTGCGCATCCGTCGCGCTACCCAAGCTAGGGTTTGTGCGGGTGATAATTCCCACACTGGTACGACCACCCCCATTTGTTCGATTTTCTTAAACCAAGCACTGCTTTTGCAGGTCTTATCGAGCTTTCCAGTTTGAATCAACAGCACTTTGTCCGATGGGGTATAATCCAAATAATGCTGCAAGGCTTTCGTGCCCGCCTGCCCCGCTTTACAGGTATTCATCCGCAAATCCAACAATTTACGTTCTGAAAACAACGATAAAGCTCCTGCTGCATCATATAACGCCCCCCAATCAAATTGGGCATCCACATGCAGAATTTCACGCTCACTAAAACCGCGTGAGGCTGCCACTTTGCGCACTGCGTCTGCCGTTTCCATGACTTGCAGTGGCTCATCACCACTAATCAGATACACCGGAGCAAGGTTATGGCGCAAATGTTCTTCAATTTGTTCAGCTCGGACTTGCATAAGTAATGCTACATTAGAAGGAAGCGGTTGATACTAACACATCTGTACGATCAAGTTTTTTCAGCGATTTTTGTTTAAAATCTAACATAAGCTAACTGACCAAACATCATTAATACGATTCATGAAAATACGCGATTGCTTTATAGATTACAGCGTAATGCCGACTTTGTTCGTGTGTTACATCGCCGGACTGTTGACGACAACCACGCAGGTTCATGCGTCGACGGTCGACCCTGCCCAATCTTCTCAGTCCACGCCGACAACTCATTCGGCAGCCCATCGCCTATGTCCCACAGCCGTTTTGTTGCCCGCTGTGTTTCGCGACCACACGGAAACCGTAACGACTTACGAAGCTTCGCCCACCTACACCACGACTCCCACGCAGATGGATTACGGCACACAAACCGTCAAAGTGGCGGATGGTTATATGGAATACCAAGTCATTCCTGCCAAAATCCAAGAAATCTCGGAGGAAATCGAAGTAGAACGGGAACGTGTGGAAATAGAAAGCATTCCGGCGACTTACCGCCAAGTCACCAAGCGCGTGAAAGTCAAAGAAGCCACCCAACGTTGGAATCCTGCCTGTCAGGCGTTCCAAGATGCAACACCGCCAGACACATCAACGTTGCCTAGCCATTGTTTGATCCGTGTTCCGGCGCAATACCGTGACATCCAAACTCACGTTGTTGAAATCCCCCCGCGCACGGTCAAGAAAATCATTCCTGCCAAAAAGCAACGAATCACCCGCAAAATCGTGGTCGAACCCGCAAAAGTTGTCGCAACACCCGTAGCCCCCGTTTACGAGACGGTCAAGCTAACCCGTGTGAGTCAATCAGCCAGCGTGATCACCACACCTAATAGCTCACGCACCGAAGCCGTTCCTACCCAACAAGCGATTCGTACAGAACGTGTGATCACCATGCCCGCGTTGTGTGAAGATGATGTGAATCCGCAGGAGATTCAACAAGTCCAACAAAAACTACAACAACAAGGGTTTTACCGTGGCGCAATTGACGGCATTTTAGCTGAACAAACACGCCAAGCCGTATTGGACTATCAAGAAAGCCACCAATTAGCGAGTGGTGCGCTAACCGTAGAAACCTTGCAAAAATTAGGCTTGCGTTGAAGTTGAACATAATCCACACCCAAACGATTTCATCAGGGCGTGAGATTAAGAATAAATATTAATCATCCCCATGAGCGTGGTTAAAAAACGTAAAGTTTTGACCAAACTCGTGCTTTTTGCACCAAATTGCTGCATATCGCAGCAGTTCGGTGTAGAATGCGATGCTTTTATGGGTATCTGCAACAATAAGGCGGATTTCTAATGGCAACCATCCTCTTGCTTAACGGGCCAAATCTCAACCTACTGGGCAAGCGTGAGCCTGGTCATTATGGCAGTCTAACACTCGCAGAAATCGAAGCACGTTTGACGATGTTAGCAAGCGAGCAACATCACACACTGCTGTGCTACCAAAACAATACAGAAGGAGCATTAGTTGATCGCATTCATCAAGCAATGGACGAAGGCGTTCACTATATCCTCATTAATCCCGGTGCATACACTCATACCAGTGTTGCTATTCGGGATGCCTTGCTAGGGGTTGCGATTCCGTTTATCGAAATACACCTGTCCAATGTGCATCGGCGCGAACCGTTTCGACACCATTCGTACTTTTCGGATGTGGCGGATGGCATCATCGTTGGCCTTGGCGCATTGGGCTATGAACTTGCCCTGTATGCAGCCATACAGAAAATTAAACAAACAAGATAAGGGTCATTACCCATGATGGACGTTCGTAAAATACAAAAATTGATTAGCTTGCTGGAAGGCAGTGACGTAGCTGAAATTGAAATCAAAGAAGGCGAAGATTCTGTACGCATCAGCCGTATTAACACGGGGATGGTCATGCCAGCCGCAGCCCCAGCACCTCAGCAATACTATGCACCTGTAGCCCCCATGACACCAGCAGCCCCTGCGATGGATGCCGCACCTGCTGCCAAAATTCCTAGTGGTCATGTTGTGGAATCCCCAATGGTTGGCACGTTCTACCGTGCTTCTTCGCCTGGTTCAAAACCCTTTTCTGAAGTCGGTCAGGCAGTAAAAGTAGGTGATACGTTGTGCATTATCGAAGCCATGAAAATGCTCAACCAAATCCAATCTGACAAAGCAGGTACAATCCAAGCCATTCTGGTTGAAAATGAACAACCCGTTGAATTTGGACAACCGCTGTTTATTATCGAATAACGTTTGTGATTGGCTAACACCCTTGAGGTGATAACATGTTAAAAAAAGTACTGATCGCAAACCGGGGCGAAATTGCTCTGCGTATTTTGCGTGCCTGCCGTGAACTCGGCATTAAAACGGTTGCTGTACATTCCACCGCTGACCGTGACCTCAAGCATGTACGTCTTGCCGATGAGTCCGTGTGCATTGGCCCACCGCGATCCATTGACAGCTATTTGAATATTCCCGCGATTATTAGTGCAGCAGAAGTTACAGGCGCGGATGCTATTCACCCAGGCTACGGCTTTTTGTCCGAAAATGCCGACTTTGCCGAACGGGTCGAATCCAGTGGTTTTATCTTTATCGGACCGCGTGCCGATACCATTCGTTTGATGGGCGACAAGATTTCCGCTAAAGAAGCAATGGTTACAGCGGGTGTGCCGTGTGTTCCTGGTTCAGACGGTGCAGTTCCTGACGATGCAGATGAATGCTTGGTAATGGCAGAACGTATCGGTTATCCCGTTATCATCAAAGCCACGGGTGGCGGTGGTGGGCGCGGGATGCGTGTGGTTAATAAAGCAGAAGACTTAATCGCATCCATCACCATGACTCGTGCCGAAGCCAAAACTGCTTTTGGTAATGACGTGGTGTACATGGAAAAATTCCTGCAACACCCACGCCATATCGAATTCCAAGTTTTGGCTGATGCTTATGGTAATGCCATTCACCTGTGTGAACGTGATTGTTCGATGCAACGTCGCCACCAAAAAGTTGTCGAAGAAGCACCAGCACCAGGGATTACTCCTGAGCAACGCGCCCGTTTAGGCAGTCGCGTGGCGGAAGCGTGCCGTAAAATCAACTACCGTGGCGCAGGTACGTTCGAGTTCCTGTACGAAAATGGTGAATTTTACTTCATTGAAATGAATACCCGTTTACAGGTCGAACACCCTGTCACTGAACTGATCACGGGCGTGGATTTGGTGAAACAACAATTGCTCGTCGCCGCAGGGCAACCTTTGAGCTTGAAACAGGAAGACATCCAGCCGCACGGTCACGCGATTGAGTGCCGGATCAATGCCGAAGACCCTGAGACGTTCGTGCCATCACCGGGCAAAATCACCCGCTATCACGTTCCGGGTGGTTTGGGCGTGCGGGTGGATTCGCACATCTATGCGGATTACACCGTTCCACCTTATTACGATTCGATGATTGGTAAATTGATCGTGTTTGGTGAAGACCGCGAAACCGCCATCAACCGAATGCACGGCGCGTTAAGCGAAATGGTGGTTGAAGGCATTAAAACCAACATCCCGCTGCAAACACGCATTATGGAAGATGCCGCATTCCAAGCGGGTGGTGCGGACATTCACTACCTCGAAAAGAAACTGGGTCTGAAATGAGTTGGCAACAACTGGTTTGTCACACCACGTCTGACAAACAAGACATTATCGTGGATACAATGGAAGCCGCTGGAGCGGTTTCCATTACTTGGCAGGATGCAGAAGACAACCCGATTCTCGAACCCAAACCGGGTGAAATGCGGTTGTGGGAATCCCTGGTTGTCACTGCTTTGTACGAAAACGACGTTGACCTGACCGCACTCTTGCTAACCCTCGAAACCCACAAAACTGACTGGAATATTCAAGCCCTGCAACAAGAAACGGTGGAAGACCAACCGTGGGAACGTGCATGGATGGATAGTTATCAGCCCATGTGTTTCGGGCAACGCTTGTGGATTTACCCTAGTTGGTACGAAACACCAAACGACGACAGCGTAAAACTGTTGCTCGACCCTGGTTTAGCGTTCGGCACGGGTACACATCCTACCACTGCCTTGTGTTTGGAATGGTTGGATGGTGAAGATGTCACCGGAAAAACCGTACTGGATTACGGTTGTGGTTCAGGAATTTTAGCAATTGCTGCGTTAAAACTGGGGGCAATATCTGCCGTTGGTACGGATATTGACCCACAAGCCTTACAAGCGACCCAAGATAATGCGGAACGCAATGCGGTAGACCCTGAGCAATTACACACTTGCTACCCTAAAGTCTTACCTGACCAAACTTACGACATTGTAATGGCGAATATTTTGGCTGGCCCACTGGTCGAACTCGCCCCAGAATTGCTCAACGCAATCCGCATGGGTGGAAAATTGGTGTTATCAGGCATACTAGCGGAACAAACTGAATCCATTCGCGCTGCCTATCAACCCCACTTAAGTGACTTTATTGTTACGCAAAAAGACGACTGGATTCGTGTTACTGGTATTCGTTGTTAATCTTAATGCGACAAGAATATTCACCGTTAATCTGCAATTTCTAGCCAAACAAAACGAGCGATGCTATTTTGAGCATCGTTCGTATATCAATTCCCAATATATAACGACTAAAATAACACGGATAATTAGAAACGGCATGGAATCATGTATACACAGTGCAATCACTGCAAAGCGATTTTTCGCGTCACAATGAAAGAATTAACCGCCGCACAAGGTTTATTGCGGTGTGGTGAATGTGACGCAATTTTTGATGCAATGAGAAGCCTGAGCACAACGCTACCGGAAGAACGTCGTTTTGTTCAAAACAACCCAAGCAATAATACTGATCCACCAACCGAACCACCGAAATATCAAATACCTAAAGCGGATAATCCGACTTGGCAAGGCTTTTTGCAACGGGCTAAATCAGCATTTAGTCAAGCACTTGAATCACTTAACACGAAGTTCAGTAAGTCCAATGTCCACCCTTCTCAACCATCACTCTCAACCACTAAGTTGCGTAAGGATGCACATCCTTCCCAACCCAAATCAGCGGGTTCTAGGTTTTTTTTATTTTTAGGTATTGGCGCATTAACCATACTATTATTGCTACAATTATTGTATTCCAAACGCAACTGGTTGGCCTTACAGCCGCTCACCGCGAATGCAACACAACAAACATGCCAATGGCTAGGTTGTGATATTGCAATGCCTCGCGATGTGCGCCAAATTAAACTGCTTAGCCGAAATGTTTATTCGCATCCCAATACGCCGAACGTACTGACGATTAGTTTGTCTATACAAAACGAAGCGACCTTTTCCCAACCCTACCCGTTGATTGAGATTAGTTTTTTAGATCACAAAAACGAGGTGGTTGCTTTGCGACGCTTCACCCCAGAAGAATACTTAAAAACAGACACACAGGAATTAATGCCTATAAATACACCATCAGAGCTGGTTCTAAATATATCTGATCCGGGTAAAGATGCCGTTCGCTTTCAATTTCGCTTTCTATAAATACTCATACTATTTATAATTAAAAAGCTTAATATTGCACGAACCCCGTAAAAATCATGTTTCCTTGTGATAATTCGGCTATAATCCCGCGCGCTCAAATGTTGGGCTTTAAGCCATAACTCAAATGGTTATCTATTAATCATTAATAGGTTGATTTTTAACCAATAACTTTGTTCTTTGGAGATAGAAATGGCAACTGACAATGTAACTTATATGACACGGAAGTCAGCGTTACCAGTTGAAGGGATTGAACCTTATAAACCTGAACCTGGCGAAGAATACATGAGCGACAATCAGCTCGCGCACTTTCGCAATATTCTTGTTGCTTGGAAGCAATCATTGATGGAAGAAGTCGACCGTACCGTCGACCACATGAAAGAAGATGCAACCAACTTCTCTGACCCTGCTGACCGTGCAACCCAAGAGGAAGAATTTGCCCTAGCATTGCGGGCGCGTGACCGTGAACGCAAACTCATTCGTAAAATCGAAAAAACCATCGACCGTTTAGACGCTGGTGATTACGGCTACTGCGATGCTTGCGGCATTGAAATCGGTTTGCAACGCTTGGAAGTCCGTCCAACGGCTGAAATGTGTATCGACTGCAAAACCACGCAAGAAATCAAGGAAAAACAAATGGCTGTTTAACGACTTGTCGTTCTGCTAGGTCTGTCTAACCGTTACAACGACGGAGTAACCTTGCAAACCATTGGTCGCTTTGCGCCTTCACCCACTGGGTCATTGCATTTTGGCTCGCTGGTAGCCGCGACCGCTAGTTATCTGGCGGCGCGAGCTGAACGTGGTCGTTGGCTCTTACGGATCGAAGACCTCGATAAGCCGCGTGAGCAAACCGGAGCTGCTGCCCGCATTATTCAAACCCTATTGGCATTGGGTTTTGAATGGGATGGCGAAATCCTCTACCAAAGCCAGCGTCTCAGCGCCTATCACGATGCATTACGGCACTTGTCCTCACACATTTACCCCTGTACCTGTTCGCGCAAAGCGATTCAACAAGCCGGACAAACTGGTGCGTTGGGTTTGATTTACGCCGGAACGTGCCGTGATAAAACGTTATTCCCCGCCCCGCAACAACAATACGCCCTACGACTACGCACTGATGATACTGTCTTGGATTTTGAAGATGCTATTCAAGGGCATTACGCGCAGCGTTTAGCCAGTGAAGTGGGGGATTTTGTGATTCGCCGTGCTGACGGTTTGTTTGCGTACCAGTTAGCCGTCGTCGTGGATGATGCGTTTCAAGGCGTAAATCAGATCGTGCGTGGTGCTGATTTGTTGGACAACACACCCCGCCAAATTTACCTGCAACGCTTGTTAGGATTTCCGACCCCGCATTATGCGCATGTGCCTTTAGCAATGGGACAAGACGGGCAAAAACTGAGTAAACAGAATTTCGCACCATCGATTGACCGTCATGCGAGTGTGCAAAGCTTGGTTGCAGCCTTGCAGTTTTTGGGGCAACAACCACCGCACGCAGCGGATGTCACGTCATTAACTGCATTATGGGATTGGGCAATTGCGAACTGGAACAGCCAAAACGTTCCACGCACACTCACCCAACCCACACCCACGCTTTAAACCAATAATCCATCAATCGCTTGTGCTAAAGCAATGTCCCGATGCGTGATTCCGCCTGCGTCGTGGGAACTTAAACTAATCGCCACCGTTTTGTAGGAATTACACCAGTCTGGATGATGATTCATGCGTTCGGCAATCAGCGCGATTTGCGTCATGAACGCGAACGCTTCGACAAAATTGGCGAAATTCAAGACACGATGCAGCTTATTATCTTTCACCGTCCAACCCTGTAAGGTTTCGACCGCTGCACTTAATGCCTGACCTTCTAATTTCTCTGCCATAATGACTTCCGTGTTTTAGTGGTTAATGTGTTTTGCTCAATAACACGACCGCATGAGCGGCGATACCTTCTTTACGTCCGGTAAAGCCTAGTTTTTCCGTGGTGGTGGCTTTGACATTAATTTGCCCCACTTCACAACCCAAATCAGCGGCTAAATATTCGCGCATAGCGGGAATGTGCGGCATCATTTTCGGGGCTTGCGCCACAATCGTGCTGTCTAAATTTAACAAACCGTAACCACGTTTTTGCACCAATCCCCACACATGGCGCAATAAAATACGGCTGTCGATATTGGCGTAATCGGCAGAAGTGTCGGGGAAATGTTGCCCAATATCCCCCATTGCCACCGCCCCCAATAGCGCGTCACAAATCGCATGAATTAATACATCGCCATCTGAATGTGCTTGGAAAGCGTGTGTGTGTGGAATTTTCACGCCCCCTAATACCACAAAATCCCCCGTTTTGAATGCATGAACATCAAACCCATGCCCAATTCGCATCATGTCGCGTTGCCCTCTGTTTTCGCTTTTGACATTTTGCCCAGTACCTTTGCCCCCATGAAACTACCGCCATATAGCAAGGCACTAAACCCCAATAAACCATACCCATAAACGTGTTCTGGTGGTGCTACCGCATACCACGCGCCCAACGTGGCATACAATAACGATACGAGAATGCCATACACATACACTGTTCCCCAGCCGTGAAATATCCCTCGCACCAATAGCATTAATGGCGTGAGTAATAACAATAGTTCCAACCAACGCGGTACTTGTTGCACGGGCGTTAGCCAACCATTCCAAGCGATAATGAGTAAAATTAACCCAACCAAACCCAAAGAGGCGACACCACGCCACAGATTAAATGAATGCATGTTGTTACCTCACAGTTTGTGTGCCAGTTGTGCTAAACGTTTACCCAAAGCAAAACACAGCCGTTTTTCTTCGTCACTCAATGGGCGTGAATTGTCACTGCCCGCAACGTGGGTTGCCCCATACGGTGTACCACCTGTTTGCGTGCTGATCAAATCCGATTCAGAATACGGTAAACCCGTGATTAACATACCGTGATGCAGTAATGGCAGCATCATCGACAGGAGTGTGGATTCTTGCCCGCCGTGCAAACTCGATGTGGAAGTGAACACGCCCGCTGGTTTGCCGATTAATGAACCCGACAGCCACAAACTGCTGGTTTGTTCCCAGAAATATTTCAAGGGTGCTGCCATATTACCGAAACGTCCGGCACTGCCAAGGGCAAGTGCGGCGCAATTTTTCAGCTCATCCAAGGTGACGTACACCGCCCCGCTATCAGGGACGGGTTTTGCCACAGCTTCGCACACTTCGGACACTTCCGGCACGGTACGCAGCAGGGCTTGGGTATGGGAAACACTTTCTACCCCGCGTGCGATGTGTTGTGCCATGTTGGCAGTTGCCCCGTGACGGCTGTAATACAGAACTAAGACACTTTTCATAGTAATTCGAGTACCTTTTCGGGCGGACGACCGAGTACCGCTTTGCCATTTGTCACCACGATCGGGCGCTCGATTAAACACGGGTGGTCGACCATTGCTTGAATCAAGGCTTCACGACTCAAGTTGGGGTCAGCGAGGTGAAGTTCGGTGTATTCGGTTTCACCCGTGCGCATTAATTGGCGTGGCTCTAAACCCAATAAAGCGAGTAACTGCGTTAATGTTGCGCTATCGGGTGGCGTTTCGAGGTATTGCACGATTTGCGGAGCGACCCCGTTTTCATGCAGCAGTTCTAAGGTTGCGCGTGATTTTGAACAACGCGGATTGTGGTAAATCGTGAAAGTCGGGGCGGATAAATCAGGCATTCTGCGGGTCTCCAAATGTTGCACCGCAATCTAGCGAGATGCGCTGTGATGTGCAAGAGCACCTAGGACAATTCTTCCTGTGATTGAATCAATAAAATTTAGTGATATACTATTAATCGATAAATTATAAAAATCACGGCTTCAAAAGAATCACCGAATAATCATAATGATAATGGGATACGGTAAAAATATGCTCAACTATGCACCATTTGCTTGCCAGAGGATTCGCGCGAGTCGTTCGGTAGCCACGCTGTTGTTGGTGCTTTTGCTACTAAGTTGGCAATCGGTTTATGCGGCTACTAGCTTTTCGGCTGAGTCCACCACTGTTACGAATCTGCCGAATAATACTTGCACTTCTTACACGAATATTAGTATTCCCATTACTGACAATTACACGATTACCGACTTAAACGTTGGTTTGAATATTACGCATCCGAATCGAGCAGATATTGACGCAAAATTAACATCACCAGCCGGAACAACCATCTTTTTGTTTACCGATGTGGGGAGTTCGGGTGATAACCTCGATATTTGGCTGGATGATAGTGCAACCACTGACATTGGTACGCTTGGCACAACCAACCAAGTGGTAACTTCCCCCTATTATGAAAATACCTATAACCCAGAAGGTACGGTTTACCTGTCTGCATTTAATGGACAAAAAAGCCAAGGCAATTGGATTTTGGGTATTTGTGATGATTCCAGCACCAACGCAACGATAGGTACGGTCAACCGCGTGAAACTCGATTTCACAGGTGTATTAATTGATTATGGCGACGCGCCTGATACGGCTACCGGAATCGGCAGCGGTAACTACCAAACCAAAAGCACTGACAGCGGTGCAAGCCATTTGATTGTACCCAATCTGATGCTAGGCACGGCGGTGGATACGGATTCTGGGGCATTACAAAACGCTGCGGCAACCGCCGATGATACCGACAATACCGATGATGAAGATGGTGTCAAGGCGTTTCCACAAATCATGACTACAGCGGCTGGTCAATCGTATGTCGTCACGGTGCGGGCGACCAACCAGACTTATTCAACCGCGTATTTGACGGGTTACATTGATTTTAATCGTGATGGCGATTTTCTGGATACAGGGGAAAAATCGACTACGCAAACGGTTTACTGGGACGGTTATAGCACTATTACGTTCACCTTACCCTCAACGATCACTACCGGAACGGTTTATGCTCGTTTGCGCCTTGGCCTGACCGAAAGCGAAACCCAAACCCCAACAGGGGCAGCAACCAGCGGTGAGGTCGAAGATTATGCCATTACGATTGCCGCAGGAACGTATTATGACTATAGCGACGCTCCCAGTAGTTACGGCGATGCGAAACATGCGTTGAGTAGTAATTTGTACCTTGGGGAAATTCCCGCTGATGCAGAGTCCGCCACGCAAGCGGCTTACAATGCTTTTGATGATGGCTTTGACGACGATGGTGCGCCACATGCGAGCGTTAGCAAGAACATTACGATTTTCCCTATCCTTAAACAAACGGCGACCAGTTACAGTGTGAATATTGTCACCACTAATACCACAGGGACAGCCGCGAAACTCACAGGTTGGATCGATTTCGATAAGAATGGTACTTTCGATGCGGATGAAGCCGCACAAGCCACCGTTGCGACAGGTACGAATCAAGGCGCAACCACACTGACTTGGGCCAGCATTCCCAGCGATATTAAAGTTGCCACAACCTTCATACGTCTACGTCTGACAACCGATAGCGGCGTGACAACCAGCACACCTTCTACAACCGCAAGCAATGGGGAGGTGGAGGATTTTCCTATTGGGATTGCTCATGCCATCCCTGCTAACAGCAGTAATGTGACAATCTTGCGTGAGGACACGCCCGCAGGATGTAGTAGCGTTGTCTGGAGCGATGATTTTAATGATTTGTCTGATAATCAATATTACGGTGTCAGCACATCAGCAACTCCTGCCACCATTCGCAACTGGACGACAGCAGGTGGTGGTAATGATACTTATGCCTGTACCACATCCACTGCGGTTTACCCTGAGAAAGGCACGTCTATTTACTTTGGGAACGGTTCGGTGCGCCGTATTTATCCCGAAATGGGCAGAAGTTTTGAGTTTGATGGAAATGGCAAATTATTAACGCCGTTAGAAGCAGTTGAACTGCGCGATGATGCGGATGATATGACACCCAATGAGCACACCGCACAATCGGACTGGGGACCTGATCCGGTTTCGATTAGTCGAACCTTTGCGACTGTTGCGGGGCAAAAATACCGTTTGTATTTTTCCGCTATTCCTGAAGAACCCAACGGAACGTATTGGAAATCAGGCATTATGCGAGTGGATACTCCTAGCGGCTCTATCCACTTCAAAGCCCCTGGTAGTACAGAGGGGATTCAAAAATACCGCATTGAATTTACCGCAGCGGCGGCAACTTCCACCATTCGCTTTGTCAACTATGGGCACATTAATAGCAGTGCCAGCGGTTGGTGTGATCCGGCATCGCCTCTGGTCGCTTGGTGTACGGTTGGTGGCTCTACCTCTGGCTTGGAAGCTAACGAACTGATCATTGATGATGTGGCGGTTGCGTTAGCCAGTAACTGCGCCACCAGCAAAATCAGCGGTACGGTTTACAGCGACAATAATGGTAACGATAGTTTTGATACTGGTAGCGATGCGGGTTTGGGCAGTATTAGTGTTGCGCTTTACGATAATAAGAACACGACGGCAACCACAACCGATGATGAGCTAATCGCCACAACAACCACCGCCAGCGATGGTAGTTACCAGTTCACGGATGTGAGTTCTGCTTTGCATTACCGGATCGCTGTCGATACGCAAGACAGCGATTTACCCGCCAGTGCGTACATTGGCACAAGCAACCCGTTAAGCGATGTTACTGTCAGTGCAGGCGCGACGTTGAACAATCAAAACTTTGGTTTTGATGTAGCGTGCAGTACCACGCGCAATGATGCAGGTGGGATGGTGTTCCGCGATTTTAACCAAAATGGTTTGAAAGACAGCGCCGATACTGGAATCGCTGGCATTACCGTTAATGCTTATGACAACAGCAATACACTCGCTGCTACCGCTACGACAGATGCTAACGGTTGGTACAAATTCAGCAGTTACACCAGCGGAGCGCAATACCGTTTGGAATTTATCGGTTTACCTAGCAATTTACACGCTGGGGCGCATGGCAACGATAATGCGTCCAATGTCCGTTTCGTCACGGCCAATGCCAATTGTGGTTTGCACTATGCGGTAAGTGACCCTATTGAATATTGTGAGGTTACGCCTTATGTTGCCACATCGCTGTATACCAATGGCGACCCTAATGCGGCTGCGGTGAGGGATTACGCGGGTGTTTATACATTCCCCTATTCCGCAACGGGGGCTATTTATTACCAAATGCCTGTGCCTGTCACGAAATCCACCGTCGGGCAAACGGGTGCGTTGTGGGGCATGGCTTATCAACGTTCCACCAAAACCCTATACGCTTCTGCTGTCATGCGCCGTTTCACAGGTTTTGGCACATTGGGCACTGGGGGCATTTATAAACTGGACATGTCTGACCCCAATACCAGTAGCGGCGCAAGCAACTTTATTGATGTGCGCACCCTTGGTATTCCAACGGGTAATGACGTGCGCAGTACGACCGATAGTTGTAATACCTTGGCGACAGACCCATCTGGCTCAGCACATGACATAGCGGCATGGGATGCGGTGGGCAAAATTGGGATCGGTGACATCGACTTCGACGAAGCCAACAATACCCTGTGGTTAGTCAATTTGAATGATCGTAAGTTATACGGTTTAAAAAACATTAGCCCGACCACCACGCCAACCGCTGCGAATGTGGTAGGTGGTTATGCGATTAATTTACCCTCCCCTTATGCTTGTACCAGTGGCACATTGCGCCCGTGGGCGGTGAAAGCCTACCGTGGTGCGGTGTATGTGGGTGGCGTTTGCGATGCAGCAACTGACCCTTATACCATTAGCCATTTGCGTGGTTATGTTCTGAAGTTCGACCCACTGAACACGGCAGCGGGTTTCACTTATGTCAAAGATTTCCCCATTAACCAGAACCGCCCAGGCTACGGTGTTAGCAGTGGTGAGTGGAACGGCTGGATTCCACAAACCGATGCTATTGGTTGGCCCTACTTCCATACCCCGATTGTGAGCGACTTAGCTTTTGACAATGATGGCTCAATTATCGTCGGCATTATGGATCGCGCTGGTATGCAAAATGGGACGAATTTGGACGAACCAGACTGTAGTGATTCAACCACCGACTACACGGATGTACGCGGCGACGTATTACGCCTTTGTAAAACCGCCACTGGTTATGCTGCTGATGCGGAATCTGGCTGTACGACCAATATTCCAAGTGCTGTCAAAATTCACGATGAGTATTACTGGGGTGATCACGGCCCGTATTCCACCGCTTGGGAAAGCATGAATGAAATCACCACAGGCGGTTTGGCATTCGCACCTGGGCAAGACAAGGTATTGAGTAGCGCAGTGGATGGTAGCAATTGGTGGTCGAACAGCGTTTTATGGCTCAACAATAAAACGGGGGGACGCGATAACGCTTACCACGTTGCTGGCACAACGACGGGCAAAACCAACGGCATGGGTGAATTGGAAATTCTGTGCAATCCGTCGCCGCTCGAAATCGGCAATCGCGTGTGGAACGATACCGACAAAGACGGGATTCAGGATGCGAATGAATCCGGCATTGGCAATACGACCGTTACCCTGACTTGCGGTACAGACTCCGCTACAACCGTCACGGACGGTCAAGGCGAGTATTATTTCTCCAACAAAACGGGGGGTAATGCCAGCTTCATGGGTAATAGTGAAGCGTGTACGTTAAGCATTAATGGCAGCCAAACCAGCCTCAACGGTTACGCCCCCACTACCACCAATGCAGATGGTAAAACCGACAATAATGCCCAAACCGATTTGCGCGATTCCGATGCGACCAATAACGCAGGCACTGCCAGCATTAGTTTTACCACTGGAACAGCGGGGCAAAACAATCATTCGTTGGATTTTGGGTATATTCCCGCAGGCTCAACCTTAAGCGGCAAAATCTTTGAAGACGTGAACTACGGCGGCGGAGCTGGTCGCCCACTCAGTACGGCTGGTATTGCGGGCATATTGGGGGTGCGTGTCGAACTATACGACGCGAACGGCGTGTTTATCACCAGTACGACGACCCTAGATGGCGGCTCTTACACCTTTAACAACGTTGCCAATGGCAGTTATTTCGTGCGTGTGGTCAATGACACTATTCGTTCCAGCCGTGCGGGTTCTAATGCTACCGAACGTGCTATTCAAACACACCGCACCGATGGCATCACAGCAATCAATAATGAAGTCGGCGGGCGCAAACCTGCCAGTGTTGATGCAAGTGCCAATACCACGAACCAAACCTTGAATACCTCAACATTCGTGTTATCCGGCGGCGGACAAGCGCAATCCGTGCAAGCGGTCAGTGTCAGTAGCACTACCACTGGCGTGAATTTCGGCTTTAACTTCAGCACGGTGATTAACACCAACGACAGCGGACAAGGCTCGTTACGCCAAGCCATTCTCAATGCCAACCTGCTATCGAATGCTGGATTAGCACAACCGGATAGCACTTACGGCGTGGATAGCAGCGTGGTGAAAGAAGTTATTGTGTTCAATATCCCCGCCAGCAGCGACCCATACGGACGTACCGATATTTGTGGTGGTAACACTTGCAAAATCACGGTGAATACCACCCTACCAACGCTGACTGCTCCGGTGATTATCGATGGCTCAACCCAACCCAATTACATCACGGGAACGCCAGGCGTGCCGAAAATCCACCTCACACCAACAACTGGTTTGGATGCAATGGGTTTAAATATCGCCTATAACGCCCCCGACAGTACCGTGCGTGGTCTGGCAATCACGGGCTTTAAAACCAGCAATATGAATCGCGCCATTAATATCGAAGGCGAGCGCGTGATTATCGAATCCAACTACCTTGGTTTAAAACCTGATGGTACAGCCGAAGCCAACGCTTACGGTATTTTGCTGGAATACACACAATCGGCGGTGATTGGTGGCGCAACAGCGGCGAAACGCAACATTATTGCAGGGAATCAATCGTTCGGGATAGCTTACGACACCGGAGCATCCGGCGGAACGATTCAAAACAATTTCATTGGCACAAACCCCGCTGGCACAGCAGCGGTAGCCAATGGCGGCGGGATCGACCTCGAAAGCGCGAACAACACCAAAGTGCTGGATAACATTATCGCGGGCAATACAGGCGATGGGATTCAACTTGGCTTTACATCCGCAGGCAGCATTACTACTACGGGTTACACCATCCAAGGCAACCGCATTGGCGTGGGCATTAATGGCGAAGCAATTGGCAATAACGCCCCTGGCATTATGCTGTACGGCGGTACGAAAAACAGCCTCATTGGCGGCACGAATGCCGGACAAGCCAACGTCATCGCGTACAACCTCACGAGCGGGATTCGTATCGCGCCGAATAGCAATACCAATACGCAAATCACCATTAGCGGCAATAGCATTTACGCCAATGGCAATTTGGGGATTGATCTGCATAACGATGGTGTCACCGTTGATGATGCAAATGATGCGGATACGGGCGCGAATGATTTACTCAACTTCCCGCTGATTAGTTCCGCGACGCTTTCCGGCAGTAACATTGTGCTGCAAGGTTGCGCCCCCGCAGGTGCAACGGTGGAGTTGTTTGAAGCCGATGTCAGCGCGGGCGGCAAAGCCAACGTCGGTGACAATAAACAAGGCAAAACCAAGGATTACGGCGAAGGTCAAACCTACCTGCTCAGTTTTGTCGAAGGCAGTGGCAGTGATACCGACAGTTCCGCGTGTGCCTTAGCCACTGATACGGACGGTAATAACACCAGCGGCATGAAAGCCTTCAGCGTCACCATTGCCAAACCCAGCAGCGTGACTTACGGCGATATACTGACCGCAACAGCCAGCCTAACCGCCAGCGGCACGTCAGAATTTTCACCTACCGTCAGCATTGCCGCACCGACAGGTATTTCAGGCATGGTGTTTGAGGACGTGAATTACGGCGGCGGCGCAGGACGTGCAATCAGTGCCAGTGGCACGGTCGGAATTAGCGGTGCACGCTTGGAACTCTACAATGCCAGCGGTACATTCGTGACCAGTACCACCACCGCCAGCGATGGTTCGTACACCTTAAGCGGCGTGGCAAACGGCAATTACTTTGTGCGCGTGGTGAATGACACAGTGAAATCCACCCGTTCCGGCAGTAATGGCACAGAACGCGGCGTGCAAACCTTCCGCACCGATGGCGTTACGGCGGTTACAAATGAAGTCGGTGGACGTAATCCGAGTGTGGCGGATAGCAGCACCAATAGCACGAATCAAACCTTGAATACCACGACGTTTGTGCTTTCCGGCGGCGGACAAGCGCAGTCCGTACAACCCATAACCATTAGCGGCAGCAGTGCCAGCGGTGTGAGTTTTGGCTTTAACTTTGACACCATCGTCAATACTAACGACAGCGGACAAGGTTCATTACGCCAATTCTTGAACAATGCAAACTTGCTGGGTAACAGCGGTTTGGCACAAGCCTTACCCAGCGCGATTAGCGGTAGTTACGCTTCGGGTGATGAAGTTTCCATTTTCATGATCCCAAGCAGCGCGTTAAGCAGCGGTGTGGCAGTGATTAACCTCAGCAGCGCATTACCCGCTTTAACCGCCAGCAATACCGCGTTGGATGGGCGCACGCAAACCCTGAACATTGGCAATACCAATAGCGCGAATTTGAGTGCGGCAACCACGGTGGGCGTGGATGGGTTAAGCATTCCGGCGATTGCTGCCCCCGAAATTGCGTTAGTTGGGCAAACGTGGATGAATGGTTTGGATGTCCGCACTGACAATACGCGCGTATACGACATTGGTTTGCGACGGTTTGATACCGCCATGCGCTTTGACCAAAGCAGCACGGGTGCGGTGATTAGTGGTGTAGCTTTTGGCGTGAATCCGGTGACGGGCGCGGACATGGGTAGCGGCGAACGTTCTAACCAACACATTGCGGTGAATGCTTCCAATGTGCAATTCACGCTGCGCAATAGTTTGCTGGGTTACACGCAAAACTTACGCGGCGTAGTGACAGGGCAAAATAATGCAGTAACGGGTTTGAATATCCTCATCGAAGCCAACCAATTCGTGGGTATTGGGCAATCCGGCGGCACGGACAATGGCGCGATTGAATTTTTACGCTCCAATACGTCCACGCTCAAAGTCATGGGTAACAAATTCGTCGGGCGCGGCAAAGGCATTGCCAGCGATTTGGCGGTGGAATTTAATGAATACGGCAATGGCGCAATCACTTGCCCAACGTGTCGCGTGGAAAACAACGACATTAGTGGTTTCCATGACGGGATCGGTTACTTCACCGCTTCCGCTATTAACGGCTTAACCCTTAGCAAAAACCGCGTGTGGGATAGCACCGAATTTGCGGTTTTCCTTGGCAATGCGCAAAACACCACCGTAACGTTCAACCAGTTGTATAACAATGGCAAAAGCGGCGTATTGGTCAATCAAACGGGCGCACAAGTCACCATGAGCCAAAACAGTATCTACAACAATGGAGAAGTGGGGATCAACTTAGCAGGTGGCAATGAACATACCCCAGGTGGCGCGACCCTCAATGATGCGAACGATACCGATACGGGCGCGAATACCCTGCTCAACTTCCCGACTCTGACGCAAATCACCACCAACGCAGGCAGTTTAACCCTGACAGGCTGTGCGCCTGCGGGTGCAACAGTGGAATTGTTTGAAGCCGATACCACCGCAGGCAGTGCCGTAGTGGGCGCGAACCGCTTTGGTTTAGCACAGGATTACGGCGAAGGACAAACCTACCTCGCCAGCTTTGTCGAAGGTGGTACTAGCGACGCAGCAACGGGCGATTGCACTCTCACCACGGATACGGATGGCAACAATTCAACGGGCATGAAAGCGTTTAGCATCACCATTGTCACCCCTGCAAGCTTTGTTACGGGGGATGCGTTGACCGCCACCGCTACCGTTAGCGGCGTGGGCACATCGGAATTTTCACCGACTATTAGCCTGCTACAAACCAGTGCGGTTAGCGGGCGTGTATTTGAAGATGTGAACTACGGTGGCAGTGCGGGGCGTGGTTTTGGCACGTTAGGCACGGTCGGCATTAATGGCGCACGGGTCGAGTTATATAACAGTGCGGGGACATTGGTTAGTACCACCAATACCGCCAATAGTGCAGGCAACGACGGGGTTTACGGCTTCACGAACATTCCAGTGGGTAATTATTATGTGCGAGTCGTAAGCGATACGGTTTCTTCCAGCCGTGCAGGTTCAACGGGCGCGGAATTGGGGGTCGTCACCTTCCGCACCGATGGCACAACCGCTACAACCAGTGACATCGGTGGACGCGATAAAGCCGCTAACGATGCATTGAGTAATGATGCCACTTCCACCTTGAATACCAGTACTTTCCTATTTAGTAATGGCACATTAGCAGGCAAAGTCGCACAGGTAGTACAACCGATCACCTTAAGCAGCACAGCTTTAACCGATGTCAGTATTGGCTTTAACTTTGACACGATTGTGAATGCCAATGACAATGGGCAAGGTTCATTACGTCAATACTTAATCAATGCGAATTTGCTGGGCAATGACAGTGCATTAGCCCAAACCGGACTGGCTTCGGGTAAAGAAAACGCCATTCTAATGCTGCCCACCACCGACCCGAACTACAACAGTAGCGGCAATTACTGGAGCATCGCCTTACAAAGCGGTTTACCCAGCATTAACGCTCCCATCAGTTTGGATGGCAGTTTGCAAGTAGGCTTTACCGCAAATCCGGTGATTGAATTGCAAGGCACGAATGCAGGTGCGGGCGCAAACGGTTTAACACTTAGCAGCGGTAGCGATGGCAGCATTATCCGCGAGCTGGCGATAAATCACTTTGGTGGCGTAGGCGTGATGGTTAGCAATAGCCAAAATCACACCATTCAAGGCAATCACATCGGCACGGACACCACGGGCTTGGTAGCTCGCGGTAATACAGGCGCTGGGGTTCAGTTGGATAATGCCAGTAACTGTTTAGTCGGCAGCGATGCCAGCAGTAAAACCAATATCATCGCCAATAATGGCGGCGACGGCATTAGCGTGATAGGTACAACATCGCTGAGTAATAGCCTTCTTGGTAATAGCATTTATGCCAATGGTGGCTTGGGAATTGACCTCAATGACGATGGAGTGAGTGCCAATGACACGAATGATACGGATAGTGGCGCGAATGATTTACTCAATTTCCCCGAAGCGAAACTGAACTCCTTCGGTGCGAATGGTACGAAAATCATTACCTACGACTTCGATTTGGACGTACCTGTTGGCGATTATCGCGCGGAATTTTTTGTCAGCGATACCAAAGACACCTCTGGCAATGGCGAAGGTCAAACTTTTATCGGTTATAAAGACATTTCTGTTACGCAAGCAGGTACAGCCAATTACAAAGGCACATTCAATGCCAACCAAGCGGTTGACCAAGGCGAGCTGATTTCCTCCACCCTAACCGCTAAAACCAGCGGCGGGTTTGGCGCAACTTCCGAATTTTCGGGTATCAAAGCGGGTACGGCGACTTCCGTTTGTACCGACCTCACCCAAGGTATAGCAGCGGATATGGTCATCGATGAAAATGCGAAAGTGATCACCTTGCTAGAAAGCAAAGACAGTTCTGGTAATCCCATCACTTATGTAATTAGCGGCGGTGCGGATGCCAGTTTGTTTACGATTACAGCCCCTGTTACAGGCGCAACGCTGGATTGCAGCACGGTCACATTCATCAATGACGGTGTTGTGATTAGTAAATCTGCCCCGTTAGATTCCTCTGCGCAAACTCGCGCGACTAATATCCCATTAGGGGATTATGAAGTCCCACAAGATGCAGGACGTGACAACGTTTACGATCTGCAAATCAGTGCCACTATTAACGGCAAATCCTACACACAAAACCTTCGGGTGCGCATCACGAATGTGAACGAAACGCCATACATTACCTCTGCTAATACGGTTAGCATCGTAGAAGACCATACAACGCAGGTACTTGACATCAACGCGCAAGACCAAGATGCCGGAACAAGCGAAGGAAACGGCTTAAGCTATAGCCTTACAGGCGGTGCAGACGCGACCAACTTTGCCATAGATGCCAGCACAGGTGTGTTAAGTTTCCGCGCACGTCCCGATTACGATGCACCCACAGACATCGACAAAAACAATGTCTACGAAGTCACCGTCAGCGTCACCGATAACGGCGGTTTAAGTAATGCTAAAACCTTCCAGATCGGCGTTACAAACAACACTGCGGATGATGGCAGCAAAGTGCAGGTACGCGCCCTATTACAAGGTGCATACAATAGCAGCACCCAACGCCTATCCAGCCGCTTACACGAACTGGGGTACTTGCCTACAACGCAACCCTATAACAGCGCACCATTTGGTTATCAAGGTAGCGAAACACTCAGCGACTTGGTGCAAAGTAATACGGCACAAGATGCGTGTGTAGACTGGGTATTAGTCGACGTGCGCAGCAGTAACAGCACCATTGTGGCGACCCGTGCGGCCATGTTGCAGAGTGATGGTGACATTGTGGATGCACAAACCGGAGCTAACACCTTGCACTTTAGCGCATTACCAGCAGGCAACTATTACGTCAGTGTGCGACATCGCAACCACCTTGGCGTAATCACAGCCAGCCCTATTGCCTTAAGTACCACAGCGACGTTAGTTGACTTCACCCAAACCACAACCGCAGTTTACGGCGAGCAAACTCGTTACATCACCAATAAACAAGCCTTGTTGTGGGCAGGTGACATTAACGGCAGCAATACCCTAACAGCCAACGGGCCTAGCAATGATGCAACCGCCTTGCTAGGCAATGTCATGACCAGCGATGACAATACCGCAGCAAACACCAACTACATCGTGTACGGCTACCAGGCTTCCGACTTGAATATGGATGGCAAAACCCTATTCACCGGGCCGAATAATGACGTTAGCGTGTTAATGGGTAACATCATCCTGCACCCAGCCAATAGCAGTTTTGCCGCCAATTACATTGTTAAAGGTGGTCTCTCCCCCTAACCTGTTTCAACCCCCTATACCGCCAGTGCATCGGCAAGTGCTTGATCCATCAAAAGACAAGCATTTGCCGTTACCACTTGTGCAATGGGTAAATCCGCTGTCGGGCTATCGCGCCAATGCCGCACGCTTGCCGCTTTCCCCACGCCCGTTACCAATACCAACTGCGCCCGACAATTGCGCAAAGCCGCAACGCTCAAACTGACACGCTCGGCTGGTGGTTTGGGTGCGTCATACACGCATTGCACGCCTAAATCCCCATCATGTGGCGGTGCTAAAAACGTTGCACACGGGAATAAACTCGCGGTATGCCCGTCTTCACCCATGCCTAGCAACACCAAATCAAACGGGAACTTATCCATAATGATGTGCGCATAAGCGGTTGCCGCATTTTCTGCCGCCATATCAGCAGGAATAATGTGAATGTTTTGCGGTGGAATCGGCACTTTGCTCAACCATGCCTGAATCACCATGCGCGAATTACGCTCAGCATGATCAGCGGGCAAGCAACGCTCATCCCCCCAAAAAATTTCCCAACGCGCCCAATCCTGAACCGTTCCCGCCAAACAAGCATAACTCTGATTCGGGGTGCTACCTCCGGCTAACACCAGCCGAAACACACCACGTTCCGCGATGGCTTGTTGGGCTGCTTGGCTAATCATTTCGCACGCTGCTTGCGCAACCGCCGTAGCATCGGCTTTTACCTGTGTATTCATGGGTAACATAACGCGACTCCTCCAACTTCAATTTCAGTCTCGGCACTGTAGATCGTGCCGCCATTCGCCCCCTTCCTCACCGAACATTTGTGCAGCCACTTTTGGCCCCCAACCACTTGTTGGGTACTGCAAGGGTAACTGCTCATCTTGCGCCCAATGTTGCATAATCGGATCAACCACCTGCCATGCCGCCTCCACCTCGTCATAGCGTAGGAATAAAGACCGATCCCCTTGAATCACATCCAACAATAGCTCTTCATACGCATCGACCTTACGCTCTTCTGGCATGGCAATCGACGCATCCATCGTAATTTGGCGCGTATCCATATCCAAACCAGGCAGTTTGGCAGAAATCTCCATGCGCACCGCATCTTCCGGCTGAATCCCCAATAACAACCAGTTGCGCTTGGTATCGGTAATACCAGCCTTCTTAAACAACTGGATCGGCGGCTCTTTAAAACGCACTGCCACCATCGAACGGCGTTCCTTTAAGCGTTTACCAGTACGCAAATAAAATGGCACACCGCGCCACCGCCAGTTATCCACATACAGCTTCAATGCCGCGAAGGTTTCAGTATGGCTTCCTGCCGCCACGCCTTCTTCCTGCAAATAACCCTTGACACTTTCACCTTGCGCATTCACCCCTCCTGCATATTGCCCGCGCACCACATGCGTGGCTAATTGTTGCGGCTTTAACTGGGAAAACGGACGGATAGCTTTTAAGACTTTGACCTTTTCATCGCGTAATGCCTCGGCATCCAAAGATACTGGAGCTTCCATCGCCAACAATGCCAACACTTGCAGCAAATGGCTTTGGATCATGTCACGCATCGCCCCACCACTGCGGTCATAATAACTGGCACGGCCTTCAACACCGTGGGTTTCCGCATGGGTGATTTGCACATGATCAATGTAATGCCGATTCCACAACGGTTCGAGAATCAAATTATCAAAGCGCAATACCAGCAAATTCTGCACTGCTTCCTTGCCAACGTAATGATCAATGCGGTAAATCTGGTCTTCGCGCAAATGCTTTTCCAAACGCTGTTGCAGCAACTGGGCGGAGGCCAGATCGTGTCCAAAGGGTTTTTCAATCACCATGCGTCGCCAACCATTATGTTCACCAAGCAACTGTTCCGCTGCCAAACCTTCGGTGACGGTAGCATAAAGTTCTGGACTAATGGACAAATAGAAAATGACGTTTTTATGGCAAATATCCCGCGCCAACCATTGCCGTAAATCGGCATAGTGCTGTGGTTCAGTCAAGCTACCTGCCAGATAATCCAGCCGTTGCAGGAAAGTATGAAGTTTCTCATCCGCAGGGACACCACGCGCTAACAATTGCTGCTGCACGTCATCACGCCATGTTTGCTGCGTAAAAGCGGTGCGTCCGCACCCCAAGATCGCCACATCTTCAGCCAGATGCCCCCCAACATGTAACTGATACAACGCGGGTAACAACTTATTAACAGCTAGATTACCTGTTGCCCCAAAAATGACATAAGCGTGCGACACACAATGATAAGTCATGTGCAAAGTTCCTCAGTGGTGCTGAATAGCGACAATCTTGCAACTGTAGCACAAGCCTCTTGCACTCTGACATTTTGTCTAATCGTTATACCGTTGCAACAGGCAGCAAAGTTTCGGCAACAGCAGAACGAGTGCGGCGATTCTTCCAACGACGCAATGCCCGCACCGCGTAAACCAACGGTTTACTCAACCAATATTGTGTGCTCAAATGCAGATTGGTCATTTGTTTGCGTTCTGCCCATAAGCGGTTTAATACTGGATGTTCAGGCACGGAACAGGAATCCATCCAAGTAATCAACGCTTTGTTATCCAAGGCGACATAAATGTTTTCCAGCTCTAATAACACCCCTGGCGAATATTTGGCATAACGTTCGTCATAAGCACTTTTAAAAGCGAATGCCCCTGTATTAGAACCCAACACACACAAATGCATCGCAATCACTTGATCATCTAACGTCATTTTCATCATCATTAATTTGCCACGCATCGCTGCATGACGCATAAATTCTTCCGCAAATAAACGTTCATTTTTCTTACAAGCCATCGCGGTATTGCCCTCCCCTTTCCAACCGCTTTGTTCTAATGCTAGAAAATCTTTAATCCATTGATCTAAATGCCGTGTGCAATGGGGTAATAAAGTGTGAAATTCTAAATCCCCTATTTCACTTAAAC
This sequence comes from uncultured Thiothrix sp., assembly GCA_964514635.1. GTDB lineage: Bacteria > Pseudomonadota > Gammaproteobacteria > Thiotrichales > Thiotrichaceae > Thiothrix. Next base: position 2,732 of record CAZEQX010000006.1, on the reverse strand, counting down.
GCTGGCGTAATCGCCGAAATTTTTTTAACCGCCGATTCCCTTGGTGTAAATGCAAATAATCTTCTGCTGATAATGAAGAGTTTAATAAGGCTCGCGTCCAATTATCCGAATCATCACATAATTGCTGCTGCTCTTTTGCCACTGCTTTTACAACTCGATAAAAGCCACCATCCATCGCGATTTTATTAAACGAAAATACGGCAATTTCCGATTGTTTAGCCAACCACTGATTAAAAACCACCACTGCTTGGGTCGCATAATCTTGATGAATCAATGGTGTACCCAACGGACAATGCACATGCAGCCAGTTTGTCCAGTGGTTCGCTGGCACTTTATGATAAGTGTGCTCATCCGTCAGAGGTATCATGCCAATCAATAACGAATGAGAAGAATCTTTCCAGATTAACAGGATAGAAACCGAACTCCCCTGTTCAACCAACCGTTCCAACGCGGGCAGTAACATCCAGCTTTCGTAAAAGGGATTAGGTTCTAATGCATTTCGCGCCAATACATCCCATACTGGAACAATATCGCGTAATGAAGCAAAATCGGTAATAAGCTGCGTATTCAAGGCAATTTACCCATTATATTCTGATTATGGCTGTTGCCTATTGTGCAGCAATAAGAAGTTAATCAGGATCAGTAACCGGATAAACGTATGGAATCCAACGATAATAATAACAAGCGGCAAGGTGATTGAAATCCTCACCTTACCCCACAGCAGAACATAACTTATGCAACAGCTTTAAAGGTCAATAATGCCTTGCCGCTATCCAATGTTGCGCGTACTGCTGCTGCCGCATCCGCCAGATCAACATAACGTTGCAAATGCTGCAAGGCAATCGCCCCCGCATACACAATACTGTCGTACATGAAACCCTGTTCGCCTGCTAAAGCCGCCAAACCCTGCTGTGCTGCCACCGCTGCAAGCGCATCGCTGTGAATCGCGGTTTCAATAATCCCATCCAACACAGGCGGCACAGGCAAATCCGCAGGAACGGGGACAGCACGCACCTCAGCCTGCACCCCCACATCGCTAGGATTCACGTCTAATTGCTGCTCTTGATCCAGATTGCGGTAATAAAACAACTTACCCGCTTGTTGCAACGATGGCAAAATACCGCCTTCCATACCACGCACAAATGCCGCGCTGGCAAAGCCCGCTTGTCGTGCCAACGACGCATAAATCGGCGGATACGCTTTGTGTACATAACCGCCCATGCAATGCGTTTTTTGTTGCCCGCGAATCGGACCAACCAGCGTTTCAACCGTGGTAAGGATTTGGCGTTTCACCATGCGCTGACGAATCGGAATCAAATCGTGTAAACGTGGGGCAAACTGCTTTTGGTCGATATACGTCCAGCCGATTTGTTCTAACTGCGTGGTAGCTTGCGCTGGGGTTAAATCCACCTTTACGCCAGCCGCTTTAAGGATTTTATGGTGAGTTGCGCCAAATTTAGGGCCGACCTGTTCCAAACCGTGCAACACGCATGGCACACCTAACGTTGCCAAAACCGCTGGCACAAAGGTCGAAGCCGGAACACCCCTTGCATAACCATCATACGGGTCGGAAATATCCAACACTTCCGCCACATTTGCTGTGCTAATGGTTGCGCTATCAATAATCGCCTGTAACGTAGCGCGGTTTTCTGCATCGGTTTCGCGTTTCATGCGCAAACCAACCAAATACACCGCCACCTGTACCGGATCAGCCGCATCGCTTAACACATAACGCATAGCCTCATACGCTTCTGCATACGTTAAATCTTTGCTGTATTCCGGTCCGGTTGCCACTTTTTGAATGCACTGACGCATGTGGCGTTGTAGCTCCATTGTGGTGGCAAAAGTTGTGGTAGATGTTGCTATCGGGTCAGGTAAATCGCTCATAAAGCCTATGCCTTTTGTCATTATTCAGGGTGGACTCAGTATTATGCCTGATTAGGTCAATGGACGAGTAAAGACTGAAACTGAACGGGGGATTAAATTCAATAAACGTTAAGGATTCAATTATTTATGGCATAGATTAAATAATTTTAATTAAGTATTGATTCAGCACAAAAGCGTAAGATGAGCGACAGAAAACATCTGCGACGAACCACCAAAGGGGCTTGGTAGTTCGTCAGGTGAGCAGGCCTGAAGCAGATGGGAATAATAACAATAATGGGCGAACTGGCATGTAAGTACCGAGCAATAACTATAACAAAAACCGCTCGGACTTACATGATTTCCCGACAATCTGTACCATTTTTCCCCAAAATCAGCTATAGAGATAGCTTTACAGCAGCCTTGCACTCTATCAAACTATGCGCTTAACAATGATAAGTGTGTTTACCATTGAAACACACACGACCACGGCAGTTAGTGACGTATTCGATCCACTATTATTGAAGGCAGTCCAATGACCCGGCAAATCAAGAAACTCCTGGTCGCCAATCGTGGCGAAATTGCGATCCGTATTCTGCGTGCAGCAGCGGAACTCAAGTTGAGCACCGTTTCGATCTACACCTACGAAGACCGCTTCTCGCCGCATCGCTACAAGGCTGACGAAGCTTATCAAATCGGCAAAGATGATGAGCCATTAAGACCTTACCTTGATATTGAAGGCATTATTGCGGTTGCCAAACGTACCAACGTTGACGCGATTCACCCTGGTTACGGTTTCTTATCCGAAAACGTCCAGTTTGCGCGTCGTTGCCGTGAAGAAGGCATCACCTTCGTCGGCCCATCACCTG
>CAZEQX010000005.1:0-37097 GCA_964514635.1 uncultured Thiothrix sp. | reverse complement strand
TGCTGCCGTGGATGGATTTTTCTGCCACCGAATGGGCAACGTGGAACGTGGATCGGGCAGAAGCTCGACAAGTGGATGGTAGTCGCCCTGATCAACCCATGATTTTTCAGCAGCAAAATGTTACTGTGGCATGGCCAACCAAATTAGCGTTTGCCCCCTTGCTGGCTCGCCAAGTACAAACGCGGTTGGGTTTAGCACAGTTAGTAACGAATGTGGTTATGGGTGAAGGGCGAAAACGAGTAGCGGCGTGTGTGCCCCCCATCACATTAGCAGTTTGGCAACAGGTGGCTTGGAGTCAATTGTGATCATGAAACAACGTCCGTTGGCGCAAACGGGCATAATGGTTAGTCCATTGGGTTTGGGTACGGTCAAGTTTGGGCGCAATCAAGGGGTTAAATACCCACAGGGGTTTACGTTACCCGATGATAAAACCGTGTGTAACTTACTGGCACTGGCGTTTGATTTGGGAATTAACCTGCTTGATACCGCGCCTGCATACGGTTTGAGTGAAGAACGTATTGGCAAGTTACTGCCAACTTCGCGGCACGATTGGGTAATCGAAACCAAAGTGGGGGAAACGTTTGTTGATGGCGAATCACGTTTTGATTTTTCACCCGCAGCGACCCGTTTAAGCATCGAAAATAGTTTACGCCGTTTGAAAACGGATTATCTTGACATGGTGCTGATTCATTCTGACGGCGACGATGTGCGCATTTTGCGCGAAGAAGGTGTGCTCGATACCTTGCAAGCCATGAAACACGAAGGCTGGATTCGTGCTATTGGGATGTCATCCAAAACCGTTGAAGGTGGGTTGCTTGCCTATGATCTTGGTTGCGATGTGGTAATGGCAACCTACAATCCATTACAAACAGACGAGTTACCCATTTTGGAAGCGGCGAGCGCACAAAATAAAGCCGTTTTGATCAAAAAAGCCTTTGCTAGTGGGCATTTAGCACAGTTTGGCGGTAAGAACCCTGTCGAACAAGCGTTAGGGTTTATCTTTGCGCAAACGGGTGTGACTAGCGTGGTTTTGGGTACGATTAATCCGCAACATTTACGCGATAACGTGACGGTAGCACAAGGATTCCTAACACCATGACACAAGCTTTACGAATTGTTCATACCGAATCTTCCTGCGGTTGGGGCGGGCAGGAAATCCGCATTCTGACCGAAGCGGCTGGCATGATAGGGCGTGGACATCAGCTACATATTCTGTGTGTCGAAGGTTCTAACATTCACCGCGAGGCGGTAAAGCGCGGGATTCCGGTGACAGGTTTACCGATTGGTCGAAAAAATTTCCGTGGATTACGCGCCGTGCGCCATTGGTTACGCGACAATCCCGTGGATGTGGTCAATACGCACAGTTCAACGGACAGTTGGCTTGTGGCATTAGCGCGTTTGGGTTTGCAAAAACGTGTTCCTGTCGTGCGCACGCGGCATATTTCGGCATTGATTCCACAGAATTGGGCAACCCGTTGGTTGTACACTAAAGGCTGTGATTTCGTGGTGACAACAGGCGAACGTTTGCGCGAATACGTTGTTGAGCGCACTCACATTGCCACCGAGAAGACTTTATCCGTGCCAACGGGTATTGATGCGCAGCGCTTCATCAGTGGTGAGCGCGATACAGCAAGACGCGCGTTAGGTTTGCCGACGGATCGCAGCATGATTGGTATTGTTGCCACGATTCGTACTTGGAAAGGGCACGCTTATTTGGTTGAGGCATTAGCAAAATTAAAACAAACCAACCTTGAATTATTAATTGTGGGTGATGGTCCTAATCAAGCCAATGTGCAACGTGTGGTTGACGAGCATCAATTAACTGATCGAGTGCGCTTTGTCGGGCAGCAAGAAAATGTTGTCCCGTGGTTGCAAGCAATGGATATTTTCGTACTTCCTTCTTATGCGAATGAAGGCGTGCCACAAAGTTTAATTCAAGCCATGATGTGTGGTATTCCGGTTATATCCACGGATGTGGGTAGTATTACCGAATTAGTGGTGGATCAATCAACGGGTGTTATTGTTCCAGCAAAGAATGCAGATGATTTAGCGACGGCAATACAGGTGTTATTGGCTAATCCTCAACAACGGGAACAACTGGCCAAGGCGGGACAACGTAGTGTGTTATCGAATTTTAGTCTGGATATAATGATAAGAAAAATGGAAACAGTATTTGCAGCCACAAGACGCAGCTAATGGAGATTGCAGCATTATGTCAGTAGACTCAAGACATTCATTGTCAAAGCTCGAATTTTGGTTATTGATTGTTTTAGTTTGTTCCCTGCCATTATCAGAGGCAGTGAAGAATATCACATCATTGCTATTTCCATTGGCTTGGGGATGGTCGTTTTATCAGGATAAAAGTGCCCAAATTATATTGGGGAAATGGGATGCTATCTTAGCTATCTTTTTCTCATCGGCTTGTTTAAGTGTTCTATTGGCATTTGAGTTTGGGCGTAACTGGGTCATGTTGGGTGATCTATTTGGTAGTGTGCTGCTGGCATGGCTATTGTTACATTCGCGGTTAAGTGAACGGCAAGTTTACACAATCATTAGCATGATTTTGGCCTCTACATTGGTAGCGACAATCTATGGTTTGTGGCAGTGGCAGATCAGTGATGAAAAGCCGTTTTTTGAATTGCATTCTGTCGGTTACTTTAATCAATCAGCCATGTATCTAGGAATGGTGGCGGCTTTAACGATTTGGTTGTGTTTGTCTCTCTATAAACAAATATCGCAATATCGCTTTATGGCATTAGCTACGGTTGCATTTGTCTTCAGTAGCGTTTTATTGTGGGGAGAAAGCCGAGGGGGGATGGTTGCCTTCTTTGTCACGGTCGTTATTTTGGTATCGGTTGCTTCCTACAAAAATGGCTTAAGCTTGCCGCGTATCATAAAATGGAATGCGCTGGTTGTTGCTATTTTCCTTTCATTACTGGCGATTAACCCGCATTTAATTGAAAAAACCGTGAATCGAATCAATGCACCAGGTGGTGTAAGTTCAGGACGCGGTATTATTGCTGAAGTTTCATTAGAGGCTTTTAGTCGTCATCCGATTTGGGGTGTTGGTGTCGCGAATCATGAGCGCATTAGCTACAAAACAATGGCAGCTTGGAAAGGCGAAAGCCAAGCGACTTGGAAAGAGCTTTATCCGAAAAATTTTCATCCGCATAATTTGTATCTAGGAACGTTAGCCGAACGCGGGATGGTTGGCGTGGTCGCTTTGACACTGTTATTAGGTTCATGGCTGCTATTAATCATTGAGGTGAGTAAAAGGCATGAATTGACGTTGGCAGAAAGGCTGGTGTGGGGTTTTAATATTTCGGTACTGTTTGTGACCCTTGTCGCGGGGTTCTTTAATACGCCGTTGCGGCATGAAAATGCGCGACTGACCTTTTTAGGTTTAGGGTTAATGTTATCTTTTTTTGTTCACAATCGAGCATTACATGAAAATTTTGTTGGCACTACCGGAAAAGCTCAAGACTGTACCAATGGGGCGTTTCTCAGCAAAAGCATTGGGTGAATTGGGTCATGAGGTCGTGTTATTTGATTATTGGCCTACATGGCAGGATAAACTGCAACAGACCCTGCTAGGGCGATTTCATGATGAGGCGTATTACTCGATTAATCGGCGTTTTCGTGAGGTGGTGATTAGGGAAAAACCGGATTTGGTTTTGGCTATTTACGGCTTTCATTTGTCGATTGATAGCTTACAGTGGTTAAAAAAGCAGGGGATTCTCAGTGCTTGTTGGTGGCTGAATGATCCTTTTCAGTGGGAGCGTTCTATGCAAAAAGCGTCCCATTTTGATTTTTTGTTTACGAATGCGTGGGGTAGTGTTGCAGAGTATCAGCAGCGTGGTGTTAATGCGTATTGGTTGCCAACGGCTTGTGATCGCCATGTGCATCATTTGGGTTGCGCCCGTCCTGAATGGTTGTGTGATGTGGGTTTTGCGGGGGATTGGAGTCCTTTGCGTGAACAATGGTTGACGCATTTGGCAAAGGATTATGATGTTAAAGTATTTGGTCCGTGGCGTAAAAAGCTTGCTACGGATTCGCCATTACATGCCTGTCTGATTGATGGCTTTTTTTCACCTGAAATCATGGTGGATATGTTTGCGAGTTCCAAAGTCGTGTTAAATATTCACACTTGGTATGGTAAATGGTCGCATGGTACAAACCCGCGTTTATTTGAAGCTGCGGGTTGTGGTGCAGCCCAAGCGGTGGATTGGCGTGATGAGTTACCGCAGTTATTTGACTGCGAAAAGGAATTATTAACGTATCGTGATTTAGACGATTTACACGCGAAACTCGCGCCATTTTTACGCGATACAACAAAACGCGAGCAAGCCGGAATATTAGCACAACAACGGGCTTATACCGAACACACTTATCAGCAGCGTATGCAGTTTTTATTGAGCACAGTTAATGCTAATTAGCATTAGGTAAATGGTTGTCTAACAAACGTTGATAGAGTGATTGTAATTGTTTGCCCATGTTTTCAAGGTTGAGCGGTTCGACGGTTTTGCGTGCTGCTGTGCCAATGTGTTGACGTAGCGTGGGGTCGTGTAATTGTGTCATGCAATTAGCGATAGCATGATGGTCTAGTGCGTCAAAGACATAACCGTTTTCATGTTGCGTGATTAATTCGGCAATGCCGCTTTTGGTGCTGGTAATAACAGGTAAACCACAAGCCATTGCTTCTAATACCGCATTGGGGAATGGGTCATACAGTGTTGGTAATAAAAAAACATCGGCTGCACCGTAAAACGGACGCACATCTTTTTGCCCACCCACAAATAAAACTTGTGTTGCGATATTAAGGTCTTTTGCTTGTTGTTGGTAGTGTTTCAGGCGACGGTCGTGGCCTACCACGATTAAAAAACTGGGTTGCTGATTTAACTGCGTTTGTTGGGCGAAAGCGGTTAAAACCGTGGCTAAGCCTTTGCGTTCAAACCCTGAACCTACATAAAGGTAAACCGTGGTCTGTTCTTCGATACCGTATTGTTGGCGTAGTGTGCTGCGATGTTGCTGATTTAATTGCGGGCTGAAACTTTGTGTATCAACGCCGTTATAAATAATCGTGAATTTTGCGTCGGGCAATGGGAAATAGTGTTGGATTTCGCGCTTTACCATGTGCGAATTGCAAATAATTTGTTTTAGGCGTGGGCTGAGAAATAATTGACGTTCGGCATAACGTTGGTAATGGTGCGCAAGACTGATGCGAATGCCCAGTTTGCCCCAAAATCCTAAAATGCGCTGCCGTTGTTTTAGCCATTCGCGGTGTACGCCATCACCCGCGCGGTAAATATCGCAGCAAGGTAAACGTTCGTGGGATTGCACGAGGTCGAAAGATTCGTGCATGAGGGTGCGACACACACGGCGGGCGAAACTCCAATTGCGCCAGACGCTGCCGATGTAAAAAGGGTTGCAAACCAGTTGTTGTAACGTTGATGAAGACGTTTCTGCGGTTTGTTGCCAGCGACGTGTCACCAAGGTTAGGGTTAAATTGCTGGTTTGTAAGGATTGTATTGCCCGTTCCATGAAACGTTCTGCACCACCAAAGGGGTTATAACGTTGGCGAATCAGGGCAATGCGTAGCGGGCGTGAGTGTGCAGCAGTCATCAGGTATCGCGTGGGTGGTGATTATTGTGGTTCTGAGGTGTGGGTGCGTATCCACAGGTCAGCGTATTTCGTGAAGGTGGCGTAAGCACTGGCAGTGGCGAGTATAAAGCCTTGTGCGCCGTCTAAGAAGCCCGCTCTGATGATGTACATTTTCACAAAACAGCCAATAGCGTGTAGGCAGGCTTGTAATAAAGAGCCTTTTTTGCCACGCGCTTGGCGTTGTTGCGCCCACAGATCGCTGTAATGCGCCATTTTACGCAGGTATTGCGCGACATTACGGTAAGTGTAGTGCAGCAAATTCCCTTTCAAATAATGGACTTGGGCATGGTCGGGTACGACGACTTTTTCGTGCACTAATGCATCATCGTAGCTGGTGAGTAATGTGGGGTATAAACGCACCACATAGCCCGGATACCAACCCGAATGGCGAATAAATTTACCAAACGCCCACGATAAGCGCGGCAATGCGTAGAGGGTGTTTAATGGTGGGTCACGCAAGAGGGTTTGTATCTCGTCGCGTAATTCGGGGGTAATGCGTTCATCCGCATCCAACCACAGTACCCATTCCGCTTGCACATGGCGTTGTGCAACACGGCGTTGTAAGCCAAAGCCTTGCCAATCGGTGTGAAGAATCACGCGGGCGTTAAATTCAGCCGCAATCGCGAGGGTTGCATCCGTGCTACCAGAGTCGACGATGACAATTTCATCAACCCAGTCGGCGACGGTTGCCAAACAATCGCGTAAGTGTTCCGCTTCATTTTTAACAATCAAAGCCGCAGCCAAGAGCGGTTTGGTCGTATTGGTTGTTGGATGATTCAATGCTTAGCCCCTAATGTCATACTTGTTGGTGTGTTAGTAGTAAGGATATGCGTTGCAGGGTAACATTTGCACGGAAAATTTTAGTCATTAAGGATCAATGGATATGGGTTGGCAACAAATTAAACAGCGGTGTTTCATCATACTTTATAATAGCTTGCTGTGTTTGTTACTCCCTGTTATTGCGGTGAAATTATACCGCGCTGGCGCGACAAGTCTAGGGAAACGGGTACACGAATACTCAGGTTTTGCACCACTTTTGCCGCCGCATGAAACGGTTTATTGGCTTCATGCGGCTAGCGTGGGGGAAGTGCGGGTCGCCGCGCCTCTGATTCGCGCCTTACTGATGCAATGGCCTGATTCACACATTTTACTCACCACCACGACCATCACGGGTGCACACGCGGCGCAGGCATTATGTCAAACGCGGGTGACGCACGCTTTCGCGCCGTTGGATTGTGCGTGGATGGTGAAACGCTTTCTCAAGCGCGTGAAGCCGCAGGCTTTGCTAATGATTGAATCCGAACGCTGGCTCAATTACATGCGTTATTGCCAGCATTATCAGATTCCTGTCGTGGTGGTAAATGCGCGTTTGTCGCCGCGCTCGCTGCGCCGTTATCAGCGTTTTCCCAGTTTTTTTGCCTTGTGGGCGCAACCGATTCGGCAATTATTGGTGCAATCCACCGCAGATATGGCACGTTTTCAGGCGTTAGGGATTGCGCCGGAACGTTTGGCACTTACGGGTTCGCTGAAATTTGACGTGACCATTCCAGCAGCAACCCTTGGCGCGGGGCAAGCCTTGCGTGCTGCGTGGGATGCAACAGGAAAACGTCCCGTGTGGATTGCAGCCAGTACGCATCAAGGGGAAGATGAACTGGTGTTGCAAGCCTTTGAGCAGATTCGGTGTGCTGTGCCGAATGCGCTGCTGGTGTTAGTGCCGCGTCATCCACAGCGTTTTGTGGAGGTATACCAACAGTGTGTGCAGCAAGGTTGGAACGTGGCGCGGCGTAGTGCGTCAGAAACGGTTACTCTCGTCACGTCTGTGTACCTTGGCGATACAATGGGGGAACTGTTACTGCTGTTTGCGGCGGCGGATGTTGCATTTGTCGGCGGCAGTTTAGTCGCCGTCGGTGGGCACAATCTGTTAGAACCTGCGGCTTTGGGTAAGCCTTGTCTTACAGGTTCGCATTATTTCAATTTCACCGACATTACCCAACAATTGCAGGAACACGGCGGGGTTATTGTGGTGGAAAACCCCGCACAATTGGCTACACACGTCACCGCGCTCTTGCAAGACCCAGCGCACGCTTGGGCAATGGGGCAGGCCGCTTTGCAGGTGGTCGAACAGAATCGCGGCGCATTAGCGCGGACTGTACGGTATTTGGAAACGCTGATACCCCGTTAATAAAGCTTGCCAATCAGCAGGTTGCCAATGAAATAGGGTGTGCAATGTCGCCTCTTTACGCAAGGAGCGTAGTAGGCGATCCAGATTGTGTTGTTGCCATTTGCCCGCGCTACGTTGTCGGCCTTTATCAAAGTCGATCAGCCACGCTTGTTGCGCCTGATCCATGAGGATGTTGTGCGCGTTCAAATCAGCATGATCAATACCTGCTTGGTGAAAACGGCGAATCGTTTGCCCCACCATTTGCCATTGCGTCATGCTCAGCGGCTGTTGTTGTAAGTGGTGGACTAAATCCATCGCATGGGGAATGCGTTCCAACAAAATATCCATGCGGTAAAAAATGCCAGAACGCTGAATGCGCACCGCCCACGGTGTCGGGACGGGTAAGCCTTGGCGTTGCATATTGGTCAGCAATTCACATTCGACAACCGCGCGGCTATTGCGTATGCCATTAAATAGGTAGCGATCCTCCAGTAATCGACCAAGCCAGCCACCACGGTAGTAATGGCGTAATACCAATTCTTTGTTTTCTAACCGCACAAACCATGTCGTCCCGCGCCCTGTGGATTGTCCGACCACAGCGTGTTGTGCGTGCCACCAGTCTGGCTCGAACTGTTCGGCTTGAAAATACGGCACGGCAGGTGCGCTAATGGCGTAAGTCGTATGGTTATCGGTAATCAGTTGCATGGTGCAGGCAGTCGCTAATTCGGATGGGCATTTTACAATTAGAATGCAGCTTTGCATAATGGGGGTTTTCGCCAAACAAGGTTTTGTCGGCATTGACCTTATTTACCACGCCACCACGTTCTTTGTGTGTTTTACGTCTGTCTGCTATTGGGGATGTCTGCCATGTCGTTGCTCTGGTGCAAGCTATTCAACGGCAATGGCCGCAGACGCAAATTACATGGGTGATGGGTAAAACCGAAGCCAGTTTATTGGGGGATTTACCCCATATCGAATGCGTTATTTTTGATAAGAAGCAGGGCTGGAAAGCGTACTGGTCGGTGTGGCAAACGTTACGCGGGCGGCATTTTGATGCGTTATTGCACGTTCAAGCCGCGTTACGCGCGAGTTTATTAAGCATGGGGATTCGTGCTAAATACCGTTTAGGGTTTGATCACGTTCGCGCTAATGATGCGCAAGGTTTGTTCACCAATGTTAAAGTTCCCTCACCATCTGCCCCGCATGTGGTGGATGGTTTAATGGCATTTGCCCAAGTGTTAGGTGTGCAAGACCTCACACCGCGTTGGCATGTACCGCTTGCACCTGCCGACCAACAATGGGCGACAGAACGCTTGGCAGGTAAACCGACCTTGATCATTGTGCCCGCTTCGAGCAAAGCTTATAAAAATTGGACGGTAGCAGGCTATGCGGCGGTGGCGGATTTTGCCAGCCAACAGGGTTTGCAAGTGGTATTGTGTGGCAGCCCCGTTGCCAGTGAAATGGCATTAGCCACACAAGTGCAGCAAGCTTGCCAATTCCCCGTGCTGAATTGGGTGGGGCAAACCCAGTTAAAACAGTTGCTGGCTGTGATCCAACAGGCGTGTTTGGTGTTTGCACCCGATTCAGGCCCTGTACACATGGCAACGTTAGTGGGTACGCCTGTGGTGAGTTTGTATGCTCATCATAATCCGCAACGGGTTGGACCTTATTTAGCGCGTGAAGGTGTGGTGAGCGTTTATCAAACCCTAGTCGAAGCCGAGAACCACAAACCGTTAGCAGACTTGCCGTGGCGCACGCGCGTAAAAGACCCGCACGCCATGCAGCAAATTACCCTTGAACAAGTATTACCTGTCGTCGCACAGGCTCTTAAGAGCTAAAGAAGTACCCATCAAATGTTAGAGCAACATGCGCCTTCTTCATGGAAGCATTGGATAACGTTAATATTTCTCAGTCTATTAATGCTGACGTTCAGTCGTTTAGGGTTAATGGCGTGGTATCACCAAGCGGTCAGCACGGAACACGGTTGGCTGATCATGTTGTTGCAAGGTCTGCGCGTTGATATTGCAACAGTGTGTTGGTTGTTTGGTATTCCAATGGCATTGACCGTGTTATTAGGTAGTCAGCGCGGGTTAGGGCGTGTGTGGCTGATGCTAATGCGTGTCTGGTTGACCATTGCACCATTGGTACTGGTCTTCATGGAGGTGGCAACCCCTGGGTTTCTCATGGAGTACGGTGTACGCCCCAACCATATTTTCGTCGAATACCTGATTTACCCTAAAGAAGTCTCCAACACTTTATGGTTAGGGCATAAAGTGGAAGTGTTGGCAGGCTTTATTGCTGGGGTTGTGGTGCTGATATGGGGTTGGCGATTTGCTGGAAAGTGTGTGCGTGATTTGCATTTCCCACGTTGGCAGGGCAGGTTGATCATTGCGTGTTTGGTATTGCTGGTGGCGGCAATGGGGGCGCGTTCGACATTTGGGCATCGGGCGTTGAATCCGGCAATGGTGGCATTTTCCACGAATGCGACGGTTAATTCCTTAGTGACCAATTCTACCTACGCGCTGTTATTCGCGATGGATCAAATGCTGGCGGAAAGCGGCGAATCCTCTCGCATGTATGGCACATTACCAGAGACAAAAGTGGTGGACATCGTGCGTCAAGCCAGCGGTCGTCCGGCGAATGCGTTTGTTTCCGCAACATTGCCAACGCTAAGCCATAACACCGCGACTTATCAGGGCAAGCCGAAAAACATTGTGATTTTATTGCAGGAAAGTTTCGGAGCGCAGTACGTCGGGACATTGGGCGGTTTACCGCTTTCGCCAAATATCGACCGTTTAGCCAAACAAGGTTGGTTATTTGAAAACCTTTACGCGACGGGGACACGTTCGGTACGCGGTATTGAAGCCGTCGTTACAGGATTTACGCCCACACCCGCGCAAGCGGTGGTGAAACTCAATAAAAGCCAGAGCGGGTTCTTTACCTTAGCGGAATTATTGGCGCAACGGGGCTACACCACGCAATTCATTTATGGTGGGGAAAGCCATTTCGACAATATGCGTAGTTTCTTTTTGGGCAATGGTTTTCAGGAAATTGTTGAGCAAAAAGATTACGCGAATCCGGCTTTCACGGGTTCGTGGGGCGTGTCGGATGAAGATTTAATGCAGCGAGCAGATGCGGAATTTAAACGCCTGCACGCGACGGGCAAACCGTTCTTTAGTTTGGTCTTTAGTTCCAGTAATCATGACCCGTTTCAGTTTCCTGATGGGCGTATTGAGTTGTACGAGCAACCCAAACAAACGCGCAATAATGCAGTGAAATACGCGGATTTTGCGATTGGGAAATTCTTTGATTTGGCACAACAGGCAGATTACTGGAAAGATACGCTGTTTTTGATTGTCGCCGATCACGACTCACGAGTAACGGGTGATGGTTTAGTACCGATGGCGCGGTTTCATATTCCCGCAGTGATTATTGGCGATGGTGTGACCGCTAAACGTGACCCGCGCGTAGTAAGCCAAATCGATATGCCGCCGACCTTATTGTCATTGGCAGGCATTGCGGCGGATTACCCCATGTTAGGACGTGATTTAACCCAAACACCAGCCGATTGGGCGGGGCGTGCGTTAATGCAGTACGATAAAAACTTCGCGTATATGCAAGGTAATCAGGTAACGGTATTGCAAGCGGGTAAACCTGCAATGGGGTTTACTTATGATACCCAACAGCAACGATTATTACCTGCTGCTACCCCTACTAGCGCACAAGCCGACACAGCATTAGCGCATGTATTGTGGGGGGATATGGCATATAGCAAAGGTTTATATGCTTTACCTAAACAAATGGCTGAACACTAACGCTAATATGATGACACATTTGGGCAAAACGTGGCGCTTGGTGCTGATGGTATTAGGCACTTTTAGTTTGGCACGATTAGCTTTATTGCTAACCTATGGCGATTATTTTTCTGCATTGGACGCGCCTGCAATAGGGGGGGCGTTTCTGCATGGAATACGGTTTGATGCTTCCGTTGCGCTGACAATACTATTACCGTTTATTTTGTTGCTCAATTTGCCATTGAAGTTGACAGAACATCAGCGTTACCAGCAGTTTTTAGTTTGGGGCATGTTCGTATTGTTCATTGCCATGCTCATGTTATTAATCGGGGATGTGGTCTATTTTTCGTATGTGCAGCGACATTTAGCAGGTGAATTATTCCTGTTAAAGAATGACGTAGGTGTGATTCAAGATATGCTGCTGAATTACTGGTGGCAGCTTATTGTCGGGGGGATCGGTTGCGCTGTATTAGCTTGGGGATGGCAACGGTTTGTGGGACAGCGTTCTATCCGTAATCGTTACGCTGTGTGGGTTTGGTTAGGTTTATTACTGGGTTTGTTAATCATTATTCGGGGTGGTTTTGATAAAAAGCCCTTGAATATTATTAATGCCTACAATAATGGTGATTCACGGCAAGCGAATTTGACCCTGAATGGTTTATTTTCTCTGGTACACCATTTAGATGATGAAACTTCATGGGCAAATTTTTTTAGTCACACGACGGCATTACAGCAGTTAAAACTTCCTACGGATTCTCGCTATCCACTGGAAAAACAATACCCTAAGCATGATAGAAAGCCCAATATTGTCTTTATTTTGATGGAAAGTTGGACTCCTTCCTACATTGATTCTTTTAGCGGTAAACAGCTTGGTATTACCCCCAATTATGATCGCCTCGCAAAAGAGGGAGTACAGTTCACGCAATTCTATGCGGCAGGACAACGCAGTATTGAAGGTATTCAGGCAACATTGACAGGTGTGCCTTTATTTAAGGGTGTGCCTCTGTTGGGTTTTGGTTTGGAAGTGGCTAATGTAACGCGCATTGGTAAATTAGCGCGACAGCGTGGTTATGAAACCCTGTTCTTGCAGTCATCAAAGCGTGGTAGTTTTTACATGAATAAGATTGCTGCTAGTCTGGGGTTTTCACAGTATTTTGGTATGGAGGATATGCCGATTCGGTTGAATTACCCGAATCCGCAAGGTTCAAAATTTGGTTGGGATTATGAAACCTACATGACCTTGTTTGATAAAATTCAGCAAGTTGCGAATAAACCATTTTTTGCGTATACCTTTACAGGGTCGACACATCCACCTTTTGCGCGGCTGCCTGCGGAATTTGAAAAATACGCCTATGATGGTAAAGAACAAGCTCTTTATAACTTATTTTATTATTCTGACTGGGCGTTGGGTGAATTTATGGACAAGGCTCGGCAACAGCCGTGGTTCGATAATACCATTTTCATTCTAACGGCTGATCATGTTTATGCGGGGCAACAAGGTGATGTGCGTGAAAGCTTTCACATACCATTGGTGATTTACGCGCCGAAGTTAATCAAGCCAAGCGTTAATCCCCACCTTTATTCCCAACTGGATATTTTGCCTACCCTGATTGATTTAATGGGTATTGATGTTGGATTTTCGGCATTTGGAGAATCTGTTTTCAAGAAAACCACACAAGAGGCCATTGCCAATCAGGGCGGTATTGGTGTTATTTTTACCGATAAAGCTTATTTGAAACACACTTGGCATCAGCGTTTGGAGGCTCAAGGTGATCCTACAACGCTGGATACATTGGAACAGCGTTTAAAATCCATTGCGCAGGTGACAGTGAAATTGTTGCATGATAATACTTGGGCGAAAGATTAGCCCACTAAAGCAGGTTGATAAAATGAAAGTGATTGTATTGAGTTTATTAGCATTGGTCATGGTAAGTTTGGTGGCTTGCAATGCAGAGAAACAAGACGGCGTGCAAACCGCCACCGCTGATCCTAATGCTCACCCTGGCAAAGCGATTCACGATGCGAACTGCATTAGCTGCCATGACACGGGCAAATACACTCGTGCAGATCGTTTAATCAGCGACTTTAATCAATTGTCGGCGCGTGTGCGGGTGTGTGATGCCAATTTAGGCGCGAAATTGTCGGATAAGGATTTAAGTTCGGTGACGGATTATTTGAACGAATCCTTCTATAAATTCCCTAAACCGTGAGGAACTACCGTTGAAGCCACCGTATACCGTGACGATTCGTGACACCCCTTATCAATTCACGGTGCAAGCAGGGGAAACGGTCTTACAAGCCGCTTTGCGTCAACAGATTCCCATGCCGTGGGGGTGCGCTGCGGGGATTTGTGGCGTGTGTTTGGGGCAAATCGTATCGGGGCAGATGCACTACCCCGATGGCGATCCGTTAGCCTTGTTTGAAGAAGATGCCACCGACGGCAAAGGCCTATTTTGTGTTGGCGTGCCCTTATCGGATTTGGTATTGGCTATCGCGGAAATGGCGTAATCACGGCAAACTGTCTGGCAAAGTGACGGCTTGTTGCCATGACACGCCGTCAATTAGCAAATCCCGAATCACCGCTTTGCCATTATTATTGACGGACAATTCCAACGCCCCTTGTTTATTGCGTACCTTTTGGTCTAGCAGACCCGCGTAGGCTTCGGGAATGTAAAAGCGTTCAATATCTGCTTCAAAGCGTCCGGTGGCGCACGAGCCTATAATGTACACCGTGCAAGGCGTGGGGATTGCATCGGCAGCGGTAATACTGCGTTCGGGTTCGAGGCAAACCGCAGCGGCATCGGTGTCGCTTGGGCAGTCACCCGCCGCATAATCCACGGTATAGCTTAAATAATGTCCCGACAGTAAATCACGCGGGTCAAAGCCCTCAATCGGTAACGTGATAATCACACCACTTTGCCGTAAGTGATTTTTTAGCAAGGTCATTGCCCCCAATGCCACAATCGGAATCAGTAGGGCAATGGCTAAACCAAGACGACGATTCCATGACATCATGAAGCTAATCCTTTTGTCCATTGACTGAAATATTCGCGGCTTTTGTACCACAGCCATGCAATGCTCATGATCAATATGCCAGAAATGATCAAGCCGATACCTGTGGCGGCTAATCCGCCCATCGCTTGGAAATACAACACCACAAAGCGCAAGCCAATCAAAAACGTAGCAATATTAAACGCCCGTTGTTGCCCGCTGTTTCCCGCGTGAAGTGCGTACAAAAACAAAATGAGCAAGGTTAATAACGGGGCGCGAATGTCATCGGCTTGCCAGAATCCTAGGTTAGCATCGGTGCTATAACTACTGAATAGGCTATAGCGACTGTACCCATTAAACAGCAAATCCGGCTGGTAGTACGCCAGTAGCAATCCTAAACAGGCCAGTAATAGTAATTTGTTCAATAACTTGTAATCGCGATGCAGAATAATTCCCGTAGCCAATACCGCCGCCAGAATATAAGCAGGCATGTACCATTCGCTTTGGTAGTTGTGTAGCTCGCCGCCAGAACGACTTACGTCCACAAAAACCAACGACACAATTGCCGTAAGCTGAAACCAAAACAGAAAACTACTGCTGAAGCCTATTAAGCGATGGATATGAGTAGTGAAATAATACAAAGCAGCACACAACAGTGGTGCGAGTAAGAACAGCGTGGGGAAGCCATCCAGCATGTGGTCTTCATGCGTATTGTAGAGCGCATTAATGCTCCACAATGCACTGTGCAATAAGATTGTCACCCAGAAAAAGCGTGTGAACAAACTGTGGGCGAATAGCGTAATACCAAACGTAATCACCGACCAGAACAATAAAGCATGATACCACTGCCCACCTGTGTGGAAGATTTGCGCTATTAGGCCAATACTGGCTAAGCACAGCAGTAAAAATCCGGCGATTAAGGTTTCCAACCATGCGCGGTTCGGTTGATCGTATTGTCCGTAAATCGCAAGGGCCAGCAAAGCTAATGCAGCAAAATCTACACCGAGTTTGAGTGTATCGGGAATGTTTGCCCAGTTTGCTGCAATCAAAGAGATCACACCCAAACCGATAATCACGACCCCCAAAATCATAATACTGTATAGCCACCAATTGGTACGCGATGCGTGTTGCTGTTCAAATGCCAGAATCGCGGCAACCTGTTGGGTGCTCATGAGTCCAGCTTGCTGCCATTGCTCAAGTTTTCTTTGGCTTATTCCCATCTGGGACTCCGGTTGTTATTGTCTAATAATAAAAAGCAATTGCTTTGAATCCTGAGTATAACAATGATTGAACTACGGCATAAGCAAACGGCAGGACGACTTCACCTGCAATTTAGCGGCATTTGGGAGTGGTTAGCAGCAACAGCAATGCGCGAGGCATTGCACGCGATACGCCCCAATGCGGGTGAGGTGATTGTAGTGGATACCAGCCAAGTGCAACGCTTGGATATTACTGCTGCATGGTTGATCTATCAGCAAACACAACACTGGCAACAGCAGGGGTATGAGGTGCAATTTGAGCAGTTTCCTGAAGAATATCGCGCTTATTTTGCCCAACCCCGCAGTGCATTAACACCTTCAAATCGTTGGCAGGCGTTGGCGCATCCGTTTGTTCGTGCGGGGAAACGCATTGCGGCACAACGGCAAGCCATGCGCAGTTTCTTGGGTTTTTTCGGGCATTGTTTGATCAGCGTCGGGCATGGTTTGCTGTATTGGCGACGTTTGCGTGTGCGGTCGGTGTTTCATCATGTGTTTGCCACAGGGATTAGTGCTGTACCCGTGGTGGCCTTGATTGCATGTTTAATCAGCATTGTCATCACTTATCAGGGTGGTGGGCAATTGCGTGATTTGGGGGCAGAAATCTACACCGTGGACATGGTGGCGATTTCGGTATTACGCGAATTGGGGGTGTTGCTCACCGCGATTATGGTAGCGGGGCGTTCGGGCAGTGCGTTTGCGGCAGAAATCGGTTTGATGCAGACCAATCAGGAAGTCGACGCGCTGCAAGTCATGGGCGTTGACCCGTTTACGGTATTGGTCGTGCCGCGTTTATTGGCGTTGGTCATTGCTTTACCGTTGCTCACGTTATTGGCGGACATGGTGGCATTATTAGCCGCCGCGTTGATTTCCGTGCCGATTTTGGACATTTCCGTGAGTCAGTTTTTTGCGCGAGTGGCGAGTAACATCAGTTTGCAAACGTTCGCAGCGGGGTTAATCAAAGCACCGTTTTTTGCCGTGGTAATTGCCATGATCGGTTGTTGGCAGGGAATGCGCGTCACAGGTTCGTCGGAAAGTTTGGGGCAACACACCACCAAAGCGGTGGTCGATGCGATTTTTGTGGTGCTATTGCTCGACGCACTGTTTTCGATTCTGTTCTACCAACTGGGTTTTTAGCCATGACCGCCATTATCCGCATTGAACATTTGGTGAATCAGTTCGGCACGCAGCGGGTACACGATGACCTGAATTTGAGCATTAACCGTGGTGAAGTGTTAGGCATTGTCGGTGGTTCGGGGTCGGGCAAATCGGTGTTATTACGCACGATTTTGGGATTGAACCAGCCGTTCAGTGGCGCGATTTACTTCAAAGACCGCAATTTACTGCAAATGCCCAGCGTGGAATTAACCCAATTGCGCCGTCGTTGGGGGGTAATGTTTCAGCGCGGCGCATTATTTTCGTCGCTGAGTGTGGCGGATAATATCCTGTTTCCGATGCGTGAATTTGCGGCATTAAACCGTGCAGAAAGTGAAGCTCTGATGCAAGTGCGGTTGCAAATGGTCGGCTTAAACAGCGATGTGGCGCGGAAATTTCCGGCAGATTTATCCGGCGGCATGGTAAAACGGGTGGCGTTAGCGCGAGCCTTGGCTTTAGACCCCGAAGTTTTATTTCTCGATGAACCCACATCGGGGCTGGACCCCGTAGCGGCGGAAGCGTTTGATCAGCTTATCGTGACGTTGCATCGCACGCTCGGCTTGACCGTTATCATGGTGACACACGACCTTGATAGTTTATCGTCTGTGTGTGATCAAGTGGGTATATTGGTCGATAAACAAATGATTACGGGCAGTTTGCCAGCATTGCTGCAACATTCACACCCACGCATTCAGCAATATTTCGACAGCAATCGGGCGCGTAGTTTAAGAGGACATCCTAATGGAACGTGACGCGCATTATTTCTGGGTCGGGGTTTTCGTCCTAGGAATGGCGATAGCAGGGATGTTATTTGCCGGATTATTCTATAAAAACCAGCCTCATGCCGTGTATCAAGCGTATGAAATTCGTTTCGACTCGCCGATTGAAGGTTTGGATAAAGGCAGCGATGTACGTTACATGGGGATCAAAGTCGGCGAAGTGAGCACGGTGTTCATTGTGCCGGAGAATCCCGCACTGATTGGGGTGACGATTCGCGTACAAGCCGCCACGCCCGTGACGACCGCCACGGTCGCCACTTTACGTTTGCAAGGTTTAACCGGACAGCCTTTCATTAATTTGGGGCAAAAAGCGCAAAGTCCAGCCCATGCGCCACCGTTAGTCGCAGCGCGTG
The DNA here is from genome assembly GCA_964514635.1 of uncultured Thiothrix sp. GTDB lineage: Bacteria > Pseudomonadota > Gammaproteobacteria > Thiotrichales > Thiotrichaceae > Thiothrix. The sequence continues at coordinate 18,947 of CAZEQX010000005.1, read as the reverse complement.
ATGGCACGTTAGCTGTTATCCCGACCCAACCTTCGGATTTGGATGCGTTATTAAAGCAATTACCCGATTTAGAAATGAAATTGGGCAATCTACTGGATGCTGCGAACGATTTGCTTAACCCGCAAAATCGCGCCCACGTTAGTCAGATTTTGCAAAAAGTGGATACCGCCGCCAGCGAATTGCCTGCGTTAATGCAGCACCTCGCGCAAACCACGCAACAACTGAATGGCTTAATCGCGCAAGCATCCGGCACGCTCAAGCGCACGGAAAAAGGAGTGAATGCGAATTTGCAGGCATTGCAAACCACGCTGATAGCGATTCGCCAAACCGCGCAACAATTAGATAAATTAACCCGTGACGTGGATCGGGTCGTCACTAGCAATGAGCTACAAATTGATGCGATAGTGAGTGAAGGTGGGGCAAGTTTGAATCAATTACTGCGTGAAGCGCGACAAGCGGCGACTTCTTTACGGCAGTTAAGCGATCAATTGCAACGCAATCCTTCCCAATTGATTTACCAGCCGCCCGCCCAAGGCACGGAGCTACCACCTTGAAAGCTTGGATCTTCAGCCTGTTATGTCTACTAAGTTTAAGTGCGTGTAGTTTCCCGCCGCGTAGCCAAGAAGCTGCTGTGCAAACCTATCGTCTTGCGCCCGTTGTGCCCCCCGCACCTGCCGGATGGGTAGCGCGTAAAGTATTGTATGTGCCAGAAATAGAGGTGAATCCAGCACTGGATTCTGAACGCATCACCTTAGTTAAAGACGGTTTGCAGCAAGATTTCATTGCCCATAGCCGTTGGCCAGACAAACTATCACGTTATTTGCACGCCAGTTTGGTCGAGTCACTCAGTCAAAGTGGACAATTTCAAGCAGTGTTGACGCAGTTCGTTGGGAAAAACCAACCTTTCAAGCTATTAATGCGCGTCGCACACTTTGAAGTGACGTATCCTTCCCCCGCGCAAACACCACCTGCTGCGGCGGTAGACGTGCAATGCGAGGTGACATTAATTCGGGCAGCAGATCAACAAATTATTCAGCAAAAACAATATTATGTGCGACGTGAACACGTTCCATTGAGTACGAATCAAGTCGTGAATGCATTGAATGCCGCATGGGGTGAGATTATCGCGCAGATCACCACGGATATACGTTGAACCCTTCATGCCCGAAACTAGGCAGCTAATCGGTCTAAATGAGCTGATTAGGTGAATTTATGATTATTTGCGTGTATTGTTATCCACATTTACTAGTTTAATTACAAAATAACCGTGTCTGAATTTCCACGACTTGCCGAAGGCGAAGAAGCCGACATCTGCCTATTACTAGAAGGCACTTACCCGTATGTGCGTGGTGGTGTTTCGAGTTGGGTACATCAACTGATTCGGGGTTTACCTGAGTACCGTTTTGCTTTGGTATTTGTGGGGGCAAATCGTGAGTTTTACCCAGAAATGCGCTACGAATTGCCAAGTAATGTGTGTCACATGGAAGTGCATTTCATGAGTGAACCGGGCAAAGCAAGCCCTCCTCACGAACGCAAAGGGGACGCTGACTGGTTTGAGTCACTGGAAGAACTTCACAGTAGTTTAAAAAACTATCATCAGCCGCTGAATCTACAAGACGTGGCAACGTTTATTAAACAGATTCGGGTGCGGAATGGCGAAGAAGTGGAAGAGTTCTTATACAGTGAATGTGCATGGGGGCGCATCACGCAGGGCTATCAACAGAACTGCCCTAATATGCCATTTAATGAATATTTTTGGAATATTCGGGCTATGCACGCGCCATTGTTTATTTTGCTAAATATTGCAAGGCAAGCTCCACCTGCAAAAATCTACCACACTATTTCCACTGGATACGCAGGTTTATTAGGCTTTTTATTGCGTGTTCTGCGTCGTCGCCCGTTATTACTGACCGAGCACGGTATTTATACCAAAGAACGTTATATTGATTTGTATCAAGCCGAATGGATTAAAGAGAAAGAACTAAGTCTGCCAATGGGTTTATATGCCGAAATCAGTTATTTGCGGCGGTTGTGGGGACATTTCTTTGAAGGATTAGGACGACTGACTTATAGCGCGTGTTTGCAAATCATTACACTCTACGAAAATAATCGTTTAAAACAAGTGGAATACGGTGCTGAACCTAAACGTACTCGCGTTATTCCCAATGGGGTGAATTTAGAACGGTTTGTGCGTTTACGCGATTTGCGCAGTAAATCTGTGCCGCCTGTTCTGGGTTTAATTGGGCGAGTTGTACCGATTAAAGACATTAAAACGTATATTCGGGCGGTGGGTTTAGCCGCGCGACAAATGCCAGAAATCGAAGGCTGGATTGTAGGGCCTGAAGACGAAGAGCCGCGTTATGCCGAGGAATGCCACGCTTTAGTCACGAATTTGGGATTAGAAGATAAAATTAAGTTTCTTGGTTTTCAGAATATCGATGATATTTTGCCAAAGATCGGTTTAATGACGCTCAGTTCGATCAGTGAAGGGCAGCCATTGGTTATTTTAGAAGGCTATGCCGCTGGTGTTCCCGTATTATCCACGGATGTGGGTTCATGCCGGGAATTAGCGGAGGGTTATAGCGAGGAAGATAAAGCATTGGGTCATGCAGGGGCAATTGTGCCTATTGCCAATCCAGCAGCAATGGCGGAAGCCGCTGTAAGTTTATTGCGTGACGAACAGCGTTGGTATGCGGCACAAAAAGCGGCGATTGCACGGGTAGAACGTTTCTATACCGAGCAAACGTTTTTACAAAATTACCGGGTGTTGTACAGGAAGGTACTTGAGCATGGCCGGAATCGGTTTTGAGCTAAAAAAATTACTCAAGGATGAGACATGGTTCGGATTAGCGAAAACTTACGCTTATGCGGGCATTATTAGCTCAGGGCCGTGGGTATTGTCGATTGTTGGTATTATGTTGGTTGGGGTTATTAGCCTAGGCCATCGTGATGCATCGGATGAAGTAGCGTCATTTTTAGTTTCAGTGACGTATTTAATGTCGCTATCTTTGATTTTAAGCAGTATTTTACAATTGGTCTTCACCCGTTTTATTGCTGATAAGTTATATTTGGAACAGCGTAATATTGTCCTGCCCAACTTAGTTGGCGCATTAGCCATGACAACAGTGGGTAGTGGGGCTATCGGCTTGATATTGGCAGTATTGTTTTTTCGGGCGGACTGGATTTATGCCTTGCTCATGATGATGAATCTGGTATTGCTGTGCAATATGTGGATTGTATTGGTGTTTGTTGCGGGGATGAAACGCTATCATGCGGTATTATTCGCATTTCTTGGCGGCTATATCGCTATTGTTATTTTTGCCATACCCTTGCATTATTGGGGGGCAAATGGTTTATTACTAGCATTCTTGTTAGGTCATGTCTTATTAACTTTCGGTTTGATTTATTTGATTCTGCAAGAGTTTGATAGTGATGAGCTAATGCGGTTGGATTTTTTACAACGCAAACTCATTCATCCCATCCTCATTCCTATTGGTGTATTTTTCAATTTAGGTGTGTGGATTGATAAGTGGATATTCTGGTTTTATCCTGATACATCCGACACAGTTAATGGTATTCTCCGAGCTTCCGTTATTTACGATATGCCAATATTCTTGGCCTATTTATCGATTATCCCAGGTATGGCCAGTTTTTTACTGCGAGTGGAAACGGATTTTGTTGAACGTTATCAGGCTTATTATCAGGCTATTAATGGTGGTCGTACTTTGGGGGATATTGAAGTCTTGCGGGCGGAGATGATTGCAGCCATTCAGCGAGCATTTCTGGAAATTATTAAAGTACAAGGTGTAACTTTACTCGTATTTTTCTTATTAGCTGATGGTATTATCAAATGGCTGAGTTTATCACCATTGTATGTGCATTTATATTATGTTGATTTATTAGCGACAGCGGTGCAGGTTTTATTTCTAGCAACGCTGAATGTGATGTTTTATTTTAATCTGCTGAAGTTGGCATTGGGCATGACTTTTTGGTTATTTCTATTAAATACAGTGCTTACCTTATTGAGTTTATGGTTAGGCCCGCCATTCTATGGTTACGGTTTTGTCTTAGCATTATTACTAACCACCGTCGGCGGCATGTTCACCCTATCTGGTAAATTGAACCGTCTGGAATATCTTACCTTCATGATGCAACGGTAATTACCTTATTTTTAAGCGATATTTATCGTAGGTTGGTATTGGGGCGATACTGATCATTGTTTAATGATGATAGGGAAAGTCTGTCATGAAATTGGTGTGTTTGTTCGGCAATCTATTTAGATTGCTAGTATTAACGTATTTGCTGGTAATAAGTCAATCTGCATGGGCTGCAATCACGATTGATGGTAGTGCTAGTGATTGGGCGGAAACGGATCGTTTGGATACAGCTTCTAGTCTAAGTGTTAGTGGCTATAAAATTTATGGTCGCCATGAGAATAGCAGTTATAAAATATTACTTCAGGCTGATAATAAAATTATTGGGACAAACTCAACAATTTGGCTGGATACGGATCAAAATACTACAACAGGCTATCAGGTATTTGGTTTTGCTGGCGGTGCAGATTATAACATTAATTTCTATTCCGATGGTAAACCTTACATTTATACTGGTGCTGATGGTGAAAACTACCTGACCGGACCATTGACGTATGCCACGACAACCAGTGGTACAGGTTCTATTATGGAATTTGAAATACCCGAAACCCTTATTGGCTCACCAACAGGTTCAGGTATCAACTTACTGATTGATGTTAATGATGCAGACTTTTTGCCATCTGATTATTCTGTTACGGCTCGTTATACCATTGCGCGTAGTACGACTGGAAATAGCACGCCAACCGTTGGGACATTAGAAACAAATTGGACAGACGCAGAGCGTATTGATCAAAGCTCTAATTTAGTCGTAAGTGGTTACAAGATTTATGGACGTTATAAAAATAACACTTATAAAATTCGCTTAGAATCGGATAGTAAAATTATTGGTACTGGCTCAACCATTTGGTTGAATACCGATAATAATGTCGCGACAGGTTATTCTATTTTTGGCTATGCGGGAGGGGCGGAATATAACGTTAATTTTTATACGGATGGAAAGCCGTATTTATACACTAGTGCCGCAGGTGAAACCTATGTAACAGGGCCTTTAACTTATGCCTCCGCGCCTAATGGTACAAGTGGCTCTATTGTGGAAGTGGAAATTCCTGAAACTTTAATTGGCACACCGAGTACAGGTACAGGGATTCAGTTATTATTTGACATTAATAATACCGACTTTTTGCCTACCTATTATTCTGCATCAACAGCTTATGCATTGAGTCGTGGTTCATCAACGACAACTGCTACAGAACGTCGTGTGGCAATTGTGTATTCCGCGACATCAGCGAATCGTTTTTGGGATATGAAAAACTATTCGCAATTGGCTATGAGTGTGCAAACACAGGCTATGATGGCGGGTATTCCGTTTGACGTTATTGCTGAATCTGATCTAACTGATATAACGAAGATTAAAAAATACAGTGCGCTGGTATTTCCTTATTTTCCTTATGTACCCGCTGCCTCATTAAGTACGATTGAAAGTAATCTGACACAAGCTGCGACGCAATATAAGATTGGCATTATTACAGCGGGCGATTTTATGACGAATGATGAATCTGGTAATGCATTATCCAGTGATCCTTATTCGCGGATGAAAAGTTTATTAGGGATTTCGCGTGTTAGCGGTGCAGGTCCTACAACAGTAACCGTGAATACGGCATCGACTGTTACGCATCCGGTTTTGAAGGGCGAATACAGTGCTAATGAAACATTATTAAGTTACACCAATGCTTATACCGACTACTTTGCTGCATCTGGTTCAAGTACTGTTACAACATTAGCAACACAAACCATTGGTTCAGATAGTCAGAATGCCATATTAGCCAGTGAAATTGGTGGTCGTAATGTGCATTTTGGAACAGTAAGTATTATGGCGGATAGTAATGTATTATGGTCTGCTATTCGTTGGAGTGTTTATGGCGATACACCATTGGTTGGTTTACAATTAAGTCGCAATAAGGCCTTATTTGCGGCGCGTAATGATACGGATATGGCAATGTATGCGAGTACCTTTAGCAGTGTGGAAGGTGAGTTGCTAACATTAATGCAGCAGTGGAAAACAAATTACAATTTCGTTGGGTCTTATTATATTGATGTTGGGAATAATCAAGCATCCGGTCAATATACAGATTGGACTGTCGCCAAACCCGTTTATCAACAGTTCATGAGTCTGGGTAATGAAATAGGCACTCACACTTATTCTCATCCATTTGACACGAATACTTTAACGGCTGCCCAGTTACAAACGGAGTTTGCTGATTCACGTTCTGTTATTGAACAGAATTTAGGGTTGAGTAATATTGGTGGTGCTGTACCTGGTGCGCCGGATAGTTTTACTACGGCGCAAAGTATTATTCAGCATGTTAGCTATTTAACGGGAGGTTATTCTGGTACAGGTGCTGGTTTTCCGAATGCTTTTGGCTATTTAACACCAACGGACACAAAAGTTTATCTAAGCCCGAACATGACGTTTGATTATACCAATATTGAATATTTGAAATTAACCGCTGCCCAAACTGAAACCAAATGGGCGGGCGAGTTTGATGCTCGGACTAAACACGCTAAGCAAGCGATTGTGCATTGGCCGTGGCACGATTATGGTCCAACTAGTCTAGGTTTAGCGAAAGGTTATACGGTCGCAATGTTCGAGAACCTAATTAAGAAGGCTTACAACTATGGAGCTGAGTTTGTTACTAGCGATGATTTACGTCAGCGCATGGAAGCGTTGCATAATGCCACATTAACTGTTGCACAACCTGATAGCAGCACGGTAACAGCTACGGTGCAATCCAGTAATGCTGGACGTTTTGCCTTAGATATTCCACAAGCGACAGGGACAAGTAAAATTAAATCGGTCGACAGTTGGTACGCTTATAACGATAACCAAGTGTTTGTGGATAAAGACGGTGGTACTTTCACCGTGCGTTTGGGAACGACAACCGATAGCGTGACGCATATTACGGCATTGCCTGCGCGAGCAAATTTAACGGCTCTTAGTGGTGATGGTACGGATTTGAATTTTACCCTAACAGGTGAGGGTTCAATGGCGGTTGCTACTAAATGCACGAGTGCGCCAACTGTGACGGGGGCAAGCAGTTCCAGTTTTGCGTCACAAATACTGACAGTGAAATTCAATAATACTAATACCTATAACGTTGTGGTGGATTGTCCGTAGGACGATTGATCATTAAAAAAATCCTGATTGATCATTAGGTCAGTCAGGATTGTTTTTGTATTCTTTTTATAAGAATTATTTAGGAAAATTTTTGATCCCATACTGTCCGGCAAATTAAGCCGTTCAGGGTACTGGTGCTTTAGCGGTTAAGATAACTTGCCTATTGTCGAGAAGGTATCGGCAGAGGTTGCTCATTTTCTGCCATATCTGTTACTTCTGAAACGGAACGTCAGCAATGAATAAAATTCTAATATCATTAAACAGCTTCGCCAAGCTGCTTATAGTGTTTTGTCTATCGGCATGGATGCCGATGGCTATGGCTGCTATCACCATTGATGGTAGTGCGAGTGACTGGACTGAACAAGATCGTTTGGATACGCCGCCTGGTACGCCTGTGACGGGTTACAAATTGTATGGGCGTTACGAAAGTAATGCGTACAAAATCCTATTGCAATCAGATACACGCTCTATCGGTGCGGGTACGACGATTTGGTTGAATACCGATCAAAATGCCGCCACAGGCTACCAAATTTTTGGTAATACTGGTGGGGAAGAGTTTAATATTAACTTCTTTACCGATGGTAAACCGTACTTGTACACGGGGGCAGATGGTCAAAACTATGTCGGCGGCCCACTAACCTACGCGGTTAAAGCAAATGGTAGCGGTTCGGTAATGGAGGTGGAAATTCCTGAAGGACAAATTGGAACGCCTAGTGCAGGTGTTAATTTATTTGTTGATGTGAATAATGCAGATTTTTTACCCGCCGCTTATACCGCGACTAACCAGTATGTGTTGAGTAAACAGTCGCTTCCAGCACCAAATAGCGCGACAGAACGCCGTATTGGGATTGTCTACTCGCAAACAACGGCCACCCGTTTTTGGGACTTGAAAAACTATGCCCAGCTATTCATGAGTGCGCAAGCGCAAGCCATGATGGCAGGTATTCCATTTGATTTATTAAACGAAAATGATTTAACAGACCTAAATAAAATCATTAAGTATGATGCGCTTGTTTTCCCTTATTTCGCTTATGTGCCTGATGCGACTGCTGCAACCATTGAGCGTAATCTTGGCTTAGCGGTCTTTAAATACAATATCGGATTGGTTGTCGGTGGTGATTTCATGACAAACAAAGCCGATGGTAGCAGCATGGACGGTGACTCTTATGCCCGTATGAAAAATCTATTGGGTTTAGTGCGTGCTGATGGTGCAGGGCCGGTGAATTTGGAGTTGAAAGTTGCCAATACTACGCACGGGGCGATGAAAGAAGGTGCGTACACCAGTGGCGAAGTAGTGCTCACCTACAGTAACGCCTATACCAGTGCATTTGGTGCAGCAGGCTCTTATACCGTGACACCATTAGTCACTCAAACCATTAATAATGCGACGCGCAATGCTGTTGTTGCCAGCGTAACGGGTGGGCGTAATGTGCATTTTGGTACGGTGGGCTTCTTTGCAGATGCTAATTTATTGTGGTCAGCATTACGTTGGAGTGTCTACGGTGATACGCCGTTAGCTGGTATTCAATTAGGCCGTCATAATGCGGTGTTTACATCACGAAATGATATGGACCAATCCATGTTTGTGGATGAAGTACCAACCGTTGATGCTCCTTTATTAACAAAGTTTTTACAGCCGTGGAAAACCAAATATAACTTTGTAGGTTCTTACTACATTAATGTCGGAAACAATCAAGCCAATGGTGAATACACGAATTGGGCTGTTTCCGCACCTTTGTATAAAAACTACATGGCTATTGGTAACGAGATTGGCACGCACTCTTATACTCACCCGCATGACACCAATATCTTATCGGCCGATCAACTTAAATTTGAGTTCGCCGATTCGCGTTCTATTATCGAGCAGAATCTGGGTATCACGAATATAGGTGGGGCTGTGCCAGGTGCTCCAGAAAACTTAGCCACTTCACAAAGTATTATCCAACATGTTAATTATTTAACGGGTGGTTATGCCAGCGTCGGTGCAGGTTTCCCCAATGCAATCGGTTATCTAACACCGTCTGATACCAAGGTGTATATGAGTCCGAACATGTCATTTGACTTTACCTTGATTGAGTTTAAGAAAATGACTGCTGCTCAAGCGCAGGCGCAATGGGCAACTGAGTTTGACTCATTAAATAAACATGCCAAGCAGGCAATTATCCATTGGCCGTGGCATGATTATGGCCCATTAAACTCAGGTAACGTTGGTTATACCTCAACAATGTTTGAAAGCCTTATTAGTAAAGCCTCTACTTTTGGTTCAGAGTTCATTACGGGCGATGATTTGCGTAGCCGGATTGAGTCATTTCGTAAGTCTGTATTGGATGTAACAGCAGTAGATGCTAGTACTACCAAGGTTAATTTGACTTCTGCTGATGCTGGGCGTTTTGCTATTGATGTGCCACAAGCTACGAGTGGTAAAAAAATCAAGTCAGTGGATGGTTGGTATGCTTATAACGACACCAAAGTCTTTTCAGATAAAGATGGTGGTACATTCAATGTGCGTTTAGGTACAACAACCGATAGCGTAACACGCATTACACAATTGCCAATGCGGGCAAATCTGTTGTCTTTAACAGGGACAGGGACAGATTTAAACTTTACCATCGAAGGTGAAGGTAAAATGGTTGTGAAAACAAAATGTTTATTGAAACCAACGGTGACAGGTGGTGCAACGATTACTTCATTTGCTAGTCAAACGCTTACTTTAACCTTGCCGACTCGTAAATCTTACACCATTAATGTGGATTGCGTTTTGTAAAGTATTAATCCCATCTATTAAAAAGCCACCAACGGGTGGCTTTTTTAAGGGTGGATTAGGGTTGGCAACGATAAGCAAATGAGCCATCTAAAGCCAAAGGTAAGATTTGTGTATTTAACCCAAGTTGCTTAGCATGGTCGCACAATCGTTCTTTTGCATTATGATTCGTGATGTATCGTTGATGGTATTCGGCATTTAGCACGGGTTTTCCCTGCTGGACAAAAATGGTGTATTTATCACATTCATCATATTCGTGGCATTGCTCTACCACACTAAAATCAAAATAATCGACTAGATCAGCCGTAATGTCGGAGGCATTTTTTAGCGCAATACTAAGGTTTAGGGAATGGGCAGCTTGTGCCAACCAACGATTATAAGCAATCTGATCCGCCTTATTTAAGGAAAAACCCGTATGATTGCTGTAACCGTCAACATTATCAGGCTCGACTCCATCACATTGTTTTGTTTTTGCTAATGCCAAGCGTGCTTGCATTAATGTTTGTACAGCAGGGGAACGAATATCCAACCAGCGTTCGCCTTTCCAACCGTCGAGAGTTTTGCCCACGGCTGCTGTTGGAAATTGTTTGGCATCGTCGCGCCAGTCTTCGTGTGAACCTGCTGAAAAATAGCAGATAACTTTTTTCCCTTGGTCATGCAATTGCTGAATTTTCTGAGTGGATGTGTCAAATAAATCTATATCGAATAATTCAGCATCACGGTTCGGATTCACATCGCCTTGTAATTGCCAGTGCCATGTAACCTGTGTTGAAGGCTGATACCAAGCCACTTTAGACGGTATCGATTGGCTTGGTGGCATGGAATTAGCCGCTATGGTGGGGTTGAACAACATACCCTGCATGAGTGTCAGATGGACAAAATAACGAAACGGTGATTTTGGTATTTGCACAATAAATTCCCTTTTATGGTTAGAAAATCGCTACGTTCGTCCACCATTTTAGGCACTCTGTGTTATCCATCCAGAAATACCAGACGTTTGTGCCATTCTTTGAGGTCAATGGGTGGTAAACGACCGATAATTACGCCAATAACTTATTACTAGCGAATAATGCGTTACAACTCATGAAGTCAAAAAGCTTTTGGTTAACTATTCTATTGGTGGTCTCATTTATGCGCTTTGCCTACGCAACCGAATCCCTGCCTATTAACCCGTCAGTCACGATGATGAAAAGCACGGCGGTTTTCTATGCGATGAACCCGCCAGTGGACTTATTAGGCCAATTTCAGCGCGTGATTGTTGAATCAGATAATATCCGTCCCGATGAACTGAATGCATTACATTCCCGTGGTGCTCGTGTTTTTGCGTATTTGAGTATTGGAGAGGTTTCGCCAAGTCGTAAATGGTATAAACAAGTACAGCCCGAATGGATTCTTGGGCGTAATAATGTTTGGGATAGTGAAGTTTTGGATTTAACCAATCCCGCATGGCAGGCTTTTTTATTAGATACCCTAGTCGAACCTCTAGCAAAAAAAGGTTATGACGGTTTATTTTTGGATACCCTAGACAGCTATTACTTATATTCTAAAAATCAAGAAGAACGGCAACGGCAAGCACGGGCTTTAGCTGATATTTTAAAAACGATTAAGCAACGCTATCCACAAATGCGATTAATTGCAAATCGTGGGTTTGAAGCAATGCCGACGATTGCACCTTTATTAGAAGCGGTGGTTGTCGAGTCTTTATATGCGAGTTGGGATAATGCAAATAAAACTTATCAAGAGGCTAATCCAGAGGGACGTATTTGGCTATTGCAACAAATAGAAGCGTTGCAGCGTGATTATGATATGGAAATTATTATTATTGATTATTTACCCGCATCACGTCGTGATGAAGCGCGTCGCTTAGCAAAGCGGATTCGCGAAAAAGGCTTTGTGCCGTGGATTAGCAACCCTGAATTGAACAGCCTTGGTGTGGGATTGATCGAACCCGCGCCTAATACGTTTCTATTACTATTTGATAGTCGTATTGATGGACAACGCCCTATGGAAATTCCCGCTTTACGCACTGTGCAGCAGGTATTGCAGCAACATAACTATGCCCTGAAATGGCACGATATTCAATCTGGCCTGCCACAAGAAACATTGCGCGGACGTTATGCGGGCATCATGGTTTCTAACTCGGTACAGAGTAAAAGTGCCAATTGGCAAGATTGGTTGCAAAAACAACAAAATGACGGTGTGTATGTCCGTCTATTACGCCGGAGATAAGCGATTATGCCTACACAAATAACTAAGGGTAAATCCAGTCGGCGACGTATTCCGTCTGCTGTTTTTTCTGCACCGATGGTATTATTGCTGATTGGTATTGTGGGAATCATTTTATTTTTGTTGTATCAACAAGCCAGTAAACATTTTTTTGAAGGTCAGTCAGCCGACTTGTTAAAAGCGCAATTCGCGGATCGGCGACAGGCCGAATTTCAACAAATGTTGAATACGACAGATGCTATAGAGCCAGAAACGGTATTAAAGCTTGCAACGCAATTAGCCGAAAGTGGTTATTGGCAGGAATCAGAGCGTTTAATGAATGCAAAACTGCCATATCCCGCACCCAGTGAAGTTGCACAACAAGCCGCCGATTTAAAATTAAAGAACAGCTTGGCTGCTTATTACGCGGCTAATTTATCCGGCGACCCTGATGCTCAAACCCGCTTATTGGATGTGCGGGCGCGTTTACAAGCTTTGGGTGATCCGCAACAACTTGCGCCGGATGCATTAGAAACCTTAGCCAAGCAATGTTCGGATTTTGGTTTGTTGCCACAGGCATCTGTATTGTATGCGTATCTGGCAAATCGTGGCGGTGAAAAACAAAGCGAATGGTGGGCAGAAGCAGCGAAATGGGCAAGCCAAAGCGGTGATGAGATTAAAGCGGAAGAATACCTGCGTCATGCGCTGGATAATGCCACTGACCCCAATGGCGTGCGTTTGTACACTTATGCGTGGTTAAAACAGGCGATTAAAGCGGGTAAACAAGCAGACGCAGAAGCCTATGTTCGTGAAACTTCGCCGCAATTGTCTAATACGCCTGACGATTTACAACAGTTAGCGGCGATTAGCGAAAGCTTAGGTCGTCCAGAATTGACCAGCCAACTTTACAGTAATATCGCTGAACAAGATGGAATGCACCGCCAAAAATGGTTGGAAAAAGCAGCTTATTGGGCAGAACAAGCGGGGCTGTATAGCAAAGCGGCGAATTTTATGCAGGATGCAGTAACGATTACTGCCCGTCCGAGCGAAGCTCATGCTTTGAATGTGCGTTTACTGGATGTATGGATGAAAGCCAAGCAGCCGGAACAAGCGTTGGGGGTGGCGCAACGTTTGTTAAACCCGCAAACAGGCGATTGGGATTTGTTAGAAAAAGGCATCAATGTCGCACTAGCGGCGAAAAGCTTAACGCAGGCACGCGATTGGAATAAGGCTTTTCTGGCGGCTAAACCTGAAGATGCCAAAGCGTATTTACGCCAAGCCGATATTGAAATCTTGGCGAAAGATTTTCCAGCAGCGCAGCCCTACCTACAGGAAGCCGTGCGCTTAGAGCCGGATAACGTTCTAATGCGTGAGCGTCTGGCTTATGTTGCGGAACGTAATGGTGATAATGCATTGGCAATGGATTTGTGGGAATGGCTGTACCAGCACACGGGCGATAAAAAATTCCGTCGTAGCTTGGTGCAAACAGCCCACGGTAGTCAGGCGGGTGGCGGTTTGGATTATTTGCTAAAAGTTGCACAGACTGAGCCATTACCTAATGCGACGGTTATGAGTGTTTTTAGTGCATTGGCGGCAAAATCACCAGAGCAAGGCGAAGCGTTCATGCTGGATTACCTCAAGCGTTACAGCGTTAATGACATGAGCTTGTGGCAGTATTTGTCGGATTGGCAAGTCGGGCAACGTCGTTTGGATCAAGCCTTAGCGACATGGCAGCAGGCAGATGCACAAGTGGGGGAAACAGCGCAATCGCGTTTAACGCGTTTGCAAATTCTGTGGGAATTGCAACAACCCGAACAAGCTAAAGCCATCGCTGCAATTCTGGATGAACAACAACTCGCTATTGCAACGCCTTATCAGTTGGAAATTGTGGGCGAGTTGAGTTGGCAACAGCAGGATTATGCGCGTGCATTGGTATTGTACAACCGCTTATTAACACAGGCGAAACCTGATACACCAGTGAATAGTCAGGTGTTGTGGTACACGCGCATTGCCGAAAGTTATAAGGCTACCGGACAACTAGATGCAGCATTTCAAACGCTCCAAACGGCTTGGCAAAATACCCAACAGCCTGATTTATTGTTGAATGCCTTGCAAATGGCACTGGATGCTAAACAACCAGAGGCAGCACAAACCTTTATCGCTTTGGCAGAACAGCAAGGTCAAAGCATGGAATTACAAGGGCGTTATTGGTTGTTACGCGCCCAATTAGCAACACAGCAAGATCATCCCGACGATGCGCGAGCGTTTTATCAGCATTTGTTGTTGGTGGAAAAAGACATGACACCCCTGCGTAAACAAGCATTGTTGCAATATTTGGAATTTACGCAAAAAGACACGGATACCAGCGAATTTGAACGGGTATTTGCTGAATTGGACAGTGCTACATTGGATGCACCAGAAAAGGCACGTTTGTACGAAATCGCTTTAGCTCGCGCTTTGGAACGCAAAGACAATGCACAACTGGCAACCTTAACCGAACGTGCGAATGCGCAAGGCGTGACGATTGCACCGTGGTTGCAACTAGCCAGTGCGATGCAGCGCAAGGATAAAACTGCCGTAGCACTGTTGTTAAATAGCGGTGTGGAGCTGGGTTTTGGTGATCGTTTTTCCGCATTGGTGATGCTGGGGCGAGAAGATGAGGCGTATCAGGTGGCGCGTCAAGCCATGAAAACCGCTGCAACGCCTGAAGAGCGTGAGCGAGCGAAAACGTTGGCATTGTCATTAGCCCCCGCGCGTGTTGCGAGTGTGAATGCGGGGATGAATGTACGGCAAATGGAGGGGTTAAGTACGCAAGAACAACACGTTGGGTATCGTAAAGGGCAGGGGGACGGTTTGCCTTTTGGTTATAGTATTGATGTGAATCGTACCCGTCTGAGCGGGTCTGTTGTGCCAGATGGTGTTCAGCACGAAACGGATGTCACAGCGGGTCTGCACTGGCAACAGACCGACCGTCAGCTAGATGCCACAGTCGGGGTAAACCAGCGTGAAGATTCCAGTCGGCCTCATGCTAACCTTCGCTACAGTCAACAGTTAAATGATGACGTATCCGGCAATGTTTCTTATGGCTATCAGGAAACAGCAAGCGAGAATGCTTGGATGCGGGCCAATGCTATGCGGAATCAAGCGCAAGCGGGTGTGGACGTTAATCTAGGTCAGCAGAACCATGCTCAACTTTCCGTCTGGCAAAGTGAATTTGCAGGTCGTGCCGATGGGCAGGATTTAGCAAGTTCTAAGGGTGGTCGTGCAACTTTGGTGCATCGTGAGCAGTTTGGGCAGAATGCCAATGGCAAGCAGTCAGAATGGTATGCCGGAGTACAAGGTAGTGCCGAATATTTTGAGAAAGCAGATGGCTTGGATGCTGCTCAACAACAGGGTATTCCGAATGATACTCGTAGCGTTGCATTGTTAGCAGGTATAGCAAATGGTACGCCCGGCAACGGGATTCCCCCTCAAGATGATGATTGGCGTTATAACGTTAGTGGTTCGGTTGGCAAAGAATTGACAACAGGTGAGCTGACGCAACGTGTTGAAGCATCGGTCGGTAAACGAGTGAGTCAGGATGACGAACTGAGTGTGGGTGCTTTCTACGGTACTGGTGAGAACACAGGAAAGGATCACGGCATTTTCATGCAATATCGAAAATGGCTGGATTTCACGGATGAAGATAACAGGTAAGAGAGGTACATCATGTTAAACCGCGTTATGCGTTCTGCTGATTGGTTATTTGAGTCACCACCGCTCAAAGGTGTGCGACAGTGGCTGCCCAAAGGTGCTAATTATCATTGGCCTGAAGTGACGGTGTTGGCTGTGGGTATTCCGTTGTTTAAATTAGCTTTGGGAATGGATGACCCGTTTTTTTTACAGAGCGCGTTTCCGTGGTTACTACTACCGCTGTTATTGATTGCATTGCGTTACGGTACGGTTGCTGCTTTGACAGGTTTTGCTTTGTTGTTGGGTGGGGCGGCTTTGTATTGGTGGCAAATCCAAGATACTTACCCCGATAATGCGCAATTACAACGTTTGGCGGGGATGTCGATTATTGCTTTGTTAGCAGGTGAGTTAGCTGGGCAGTGGCGGCAACGTTATCACGAGGGGCAAGCCGATTTGGATGCTATGCGCGATAGCATGAACTCTGTGGAGCGTGAATTGCAGGTCATGCAAGTTTCCCACGCCCAATTGGAAGAAGAATTGCTAGGGGTTGGGCATTCGCTTAAGCGTTCATTGGATGTGGTGAAAACCGAATTATCGCCGACCTTATCCGTTGAACAGCAAACAGCATGGTTAGCCGATAAAATGATGAATGTTTTGTCTGCTTATGACTGGTTGGAAGTTGCGGCTTTTTTACAGGTGGATAGTGATGGCTTGATCAAGCTGCGTCCATTGGCACAAAAAGGTTATCTGAAAAGCTTGCAAACCAATGACTTGTTGCTGCAAGAAGCTTTGCGTACTCGCAAGCCTGTTAGCTTCAAACAAGAAGCTTATGTTGCGCACACGGGAAATAAGTTGGGTAGTCCACTGATTGCGGCAGTGCCCGTGTTGGACAAAACTGGGCAAGTGCGCATGGTTTTAGCGGTTCAGCATGTACAGTTTGCTGCCTACAATCGCAAAAATTTGAATTTGCTGGCGACATTGTGCAGTTGGCTGGGTGGGTTGTTGCCTAGTCATTCGCTGGCTAAAACCAATACAAAATTACCTGTCGCCTTAACAGGTGCGGTGGATGAGATTCATACCGTTTTGAGTTTGATGATGGAACGCAAACGCTCAGTCGCTTTGTTGGGCGTGAGTATTCCCGCCACGACTAAAACACAGCCTTATCTTGAGCATTTCACCAACCTTATTCAGGGGAGCAATCGTCTTTGGCAGGTAGCACAGGGCGATACTACTGTTTTGATTATGCTATTGCCGCTGACGAATCCTGAGCGTTTTGAGCGTTACCAATCCAGTTTGGAAGCGAATTTTCATCGCCATTTTGGGGTGACATTGGTTCAGGTGGGGATTCATGTTTCCGCTCACCATATCCATCAGTATCGAGATAAGCAGGAACTCTTTGGCTACTTGCGAGCAGTTCAATAAATAATCATTGGGTGCGGTTATGTTGTGGTTAGTGTTGGGTATTCATCTATTAATGGTCACGGTTGTTATGTATGGCTTAAAGTCTGTACTCGTGCCACCTTATTTAGAGCGTCACCAACACCAAGCGCGACGGCATTGGTGGTTGGCAGGGGGAATGGCATTTTTTCTCCCTTTGCTAGGAACGCTGATGTTGTTGTTTTTTCAGCATCGGCGGCGCGTGCCTAAAGCTCCCAATGATCCACAAAAATCCGAGTCTTCCCAAGTGAAGGCGCACGAGTTTCTGGACTACTTTGAATACCCAGAGCGTGAGGCTGATGTTGAGTTGGAGACAGGTGATGAGCGTTTAAATGCGTTGAACATTGAACATTATCTTGATCTGATCATGTCTAGCCGTGAATTAGACCCCAAACGTGCGATTGCTTTGCTCAAAGAAGCATTAGGCAGCAAAGCGGAAAATGCTCGTTTACTGGCTTACGCGCTGTATTCCAAGAAAGAACAGGGATTATTTAAGGTTTTAGATGGTTTACTAGCCCAATTACAGGGCGAACAAATGCAGAACGCGCGGCTGCATTTAGCGATAGCACAGTTGTATTGGCACATGCTGGAAATTGGCTTGATTGACCCAGCGGTGGCGCAAGATATGTGGGATAAACTGCGTCTTCATGCTGCCCTAGCCGCTAAGTACGAACCAACGTTATGGCAGGCGTTATGGCTGATGGCACAAGCGAGTATGCAGGAACACCGTGATTTACAAGCACGCGAATTATTGAAACAAGCTTTGCAGTTAGGCGCGGATCGTGCGGTATTAGAACCTCTAATGATGGAAGTGCGTTTTCGGCTAAGCAAGGCAATGGCAATTCAGGCATAATATGCCGCATCTTTGGTAGCAATCAGAAATTTTCAATGGCAAATAATAACCCAATCCAACGCCACCCTACCGTACCTGTGCAAGTAGGGCATGTTATTGTCGGTGGTAATGCCCCCGTTGTTGTTCAATCCATGACCAATACTGACACTGCCGACGCGGTACGAACGGCTATGCAGTGTGCCGAATTAGCACGCGCTGGTTCGGAATTGGTCCGCATTACGGTTAATTCGCTCGAAGCCGCTCAAGCTGTACCCGAAATCCGTGAACGTCTGGATCGCATGAGCTGTGATGTGCCGTTGATTGGCGATTTCCACTTCAATGGGCATAAGTTGCTCACAGCCGTGCCCGAATGTGCGCAAGCCCTCGCCAAATACCGTATTAACCCCGGTAATGTTGGGCGTGGCAAAAAGCGCGATGAGCAATTCGCGCAAATGATCGAATTTGCCTGCCGTTATGATAAACCTGTGCGTATCGGCGTGAATTGGGGGTCATTGGATCAAGAGTTACTGGCGAAAAAGTTGGATGAAAATAACCAACTTGCCCAGCCCTTGGCATTGTACGACGTGATGCACGAAGCTTTGATTGAGTCGGCATTAACCAGCGCGTTAAAAGCCGAAGAATACGGTTTGCCACATGACCACATTATTTTGTCGTGCAAACTCAGTGAAGTGCAGGGTTTGATTCGCGCTTACCGCGACATGGCGAGCCGTTGCGATTACCCACTGCATTTAGGTTTAACCGAAGCGGGCA
>CAZEQX010000004.1:0-37735 GCA_964514635.1 uncultured Thiothrix sp. | reverse complement strand
GCGATTTTGCGGGTAATCCACAACTCATTGCTTTCATTGAAAGCATGGCGCGTCAAGGGTTTGACCGTAACTACCTATACGGCGTTTTTTCACAGGTGCGTAACCGTGATGAAGTCGCGCGTCTATGGGCAAAACCCAGTACTGATCCGGGTAGCCCAAAAGGTTGGTACGCCTACCGTGATCGCTTTGTAAACGCGGGTAATGTGCAAAAAGGTACGCAATTCTGGCAACAGAATAGCGCGGCATTGCAACGAGCAGAGCAGCAGTACGGTGTTCCCGCACAATACATTGTGGGGATTATGGGGGTTGAAACTCGCTGGGGACGGATTCTGGGCAAACATCGAGTGATTGATGCGCTGACCACTTCCGCGATTACCAACCAGCGCCGCAGTGAATTTTTCTTCGATGAGCTGAAAAATTACCTGCAAATGTGCCAAAGCGAGCGCATGGACCCGTTAGAGCCAAAAGGTTCTTTCGCAGGCGCGATGGGTTATGGGCAATTCATGCCTAGCAGCTTCCACGGTTATGCGGTGGACTTCGACGGTGACGGCATTCGTGATTTGTGGAATCCTGTCGATGCGATTGGCAGTATTGCCAATTACTTCCGTCAAAGTGGATGGGTGCCTGGCGGCGAAGTTGCTGTGCCTGCAAATGTGACATCCGATGTTTACGCGCAAGTACCAGATGGCTACAAAGTGAAATACTCTTTGGGGCAATTAGCAGGTTACGGCGTAACCCCGAAATACGGCAATGGTTCAGCCGGCCCGGTGCATTTGCTGGCTTTAAGTACCGTACCCGGTGGTTATAAAGAACCGTGGGTCGGCTACAAAAACTTCTACGTTATCACGCGCTACAACCACAGCAATTACTATGCAATGGCTGTGCACCAGTTAGCAGAAGCGATTCACGCACAAGTCGCTGGTCGTTAAAACCTTCCGCAAAGGGGGGGAGGTTGGTTATAGGTGGCTATAACCAGCCTTGACGCTTGAAGTAGTAAAAGGGTGCTAAACCTGCCAACACCATCAGAATTAATGCAAACGGATAGCCCGCCATCCATTGTAGTTCTGGCATGTGCACAAAGTTCATCCCGTAAATACTCGCAACTAAGGTAGGCGGCAGAAACACCACGGAAGCAATCGAGAAGGTTTTAATAATCTTATTCTGTTCGATATTGATGAAACCTTGTGCCGCATCCATGAGAAAGTTAATTTTTTCAAACATGAAATTGGTATGAGACATCAGTGTATCAATGTCGCGCATGATTTCGGGGATCATTTCCTGCACGCTGGCATGGTCGCGTAATTGGCGTTGCAAAAACGAAACCGAACGCTGTGTATCCATCAAGCACATGCGAATTTTGCCATTGCTATCTTCTAATTGTGCAAGGTTTTCAATCGCTTCTTCGAGTTTAGTGTTTTGATCTTCCAATACCATGTGACTGGCTTTTTCCAATTCAAGGTAAATATCCTCGATGGTATCCGCTAAATTTTCCACCTTTTGTTCAAACATGGTAATCAGCAAATCTTTCGGTGTGCGAACCTCAATCTGCCCGCGCAATGCCCGCATTCGCAACAAGCGAAAATCTGCCAACTCTGCTTCGCGCACCGTAATTAAACGATCAGGCTGTAAGATGAATGCTACCGTATTGTGAATTAAACGCCCTTCGCTCTGGCTTAAGAACAATGAGTGGACATGAATACCGCTGCTATCGGTAAAATAACGAGCAGATGATTCGATCTCTTCAACATCATCACTTTCTGGTAATTCCGTATGCAACAAGACTTCCAAACGATCCCGTTCATCGTCGGAGGTATCCTGCGCATCTACCCATCCCATGTGTGAGATGACTTGATCCAGCATGGGACGGTCGAATTTATGTTCCACCAGCTTGCCATTGGCAAAGTCAAAGAGTCTCAGCATTAGAAGCTCCGTCAGAATTGAACAGCTATGAAGCGATAGCGAGTGATTCTAGGTCAGCCCACCAGAAACTTGGCTATTGTAACAGCACAAACAGGTGACGCTAACAGAAAGGTTAGGAAAACATCGGACAGTAATGTTTTGCGTGGACTACTGGTGCAGTTTAACGGACATAACCCAATTCACGGTGGCGCACAATCACATGTTGTCCGAGTTTTTCGCGAAAGTGCTGGTATAAGCGTTCGGTAATGTAAACGGAGCGATGTCGTCCGCCCGTACAACCAATCGACACCGTTAGGTAAGCCCGCTGACAATCGCTGTCTTTGTTGGGCAGCCAGCGATCCAAAAAGTTGCGAATATCGGCGTACATTTGCTGCACGCTATCGTGTTGTTCCAACCATTCAATAATACCCGCATCGCGTCCGGTCAATGTGCGTAAATCAGGAACCCAATAGGGGTTGGGCAAACAACGCACATCGAATAGAAAATCCGAATCCGAAGGGGCTTCATGTTTAAAGCCAAACGACTGAATCATCAGCGACAAACTGTGCGGTTGTGTTTGACAAATTCGCGCCCGCAAAATCCGCGCTAATTCATAAATGCTGGTGGTGGAGGTATCGATACGCAGGTCTGCTTCAGAAGCAAGAGGGTCTAGCAGACTGGCTTCAAGTGCAATAGCCTTATCCAGTTCTTGCGCTTCGTTCGCTAACGGGTGGCGGCGGCGTGTCTCGTTAAAACGTTTGCGCAAAACCTCTTGTTCAGCGTATAGGTAGACTAATTCCGTTTTGGGCAAACGCTGGCGAATGCGCCCGACAATGGTTGGAATGTCTTGGATACTGTCTCGTCCGCCACGAATATCAATCCCGATAGCGAGGTGTGTTTGCCGCGCGATTTGTGGCGTACCTAACAAGGCTTCCAGCAATTGGGAGGGAAGGTTGTCAATACAGTAATAGCCGTTATCTTCAAGCGTATGTAGCGCGAAACTCTTGCCTGCACCAGACATTCCACTGACGATAACAACATGCATAGAATCTAAGCTGCCAAAGGTTGTTGAGAATAATGGGTTTCCGCCATCACTTCAGGCATGAAGGCATCATGCAGACAATTTAACAGATGTTGGCTGCTTTGGCAGTTACAAAAGGTTTCAATCAGGTTTTTTTGTGCAAGAACTTGGGTTAGCTCCTGCATGATGGGGGCATAAGTATCGGATTTGCCAGCAGGAACAAGCAGTGCTAATAAAATGCGTACTGGTTTGCGATCAGGCGCATCCATCTTAATGCCATCTTCCAGTACCAGCAACGCGCCACAAGGCTCGTTAATCGTGATACAGGCATGAGGAATGGCAACGCCATTCCCCAAAGCTGTGCAACCCAACTTTTCTCGACTGGTTAAGGCATTGAAAATATTAGTCGCATCCAACGAAGGTTGGGCTGTGGCTAACATGGCCGAAAGGCGTTCAAAAGCACGCTTTTTGCTGGAAACTTCCGTTTCACAAGCAATGCGGTCGGCGACAAGGAGGGTTAGCATGTTCATCAGTCATTATTCCGCAGAGGCTGCTTCTACCAATTGGGCTGTTTCTTGACGATGGTGATTTTTCAACTTTTCTTTGTGTTTCACGATTTGACGGTCGAGCTTATCCATCAGGGCATCAATCGCCGCGTACATGGTATCGGAAGTTGCATCCGCAAAGATTTGGTTGCCGCTGACACGCAGGGAAGCTTCAGCTTTATGCTGTTGTTTTTGCACTTCTAAAATGAAGTGAATATTAATAACTTGGTCGAAGTGACGCATCAAACGATCAGCTTTTTCGCGGATATAATTGCTCAATGAGTCTGTCACCTCGAGATGATGACCAGTGATTTCTAATTGCATGTGCAGCTCCTTTTTTACAGGTCATGAGAGACACTACACCCGTTTAGGTATGCCATTAAAGACATACCCTTGGAGTATAGTTCAGGTTGGAATCAATGTTTTACGCTCATGAGAGGGCGGAATAGACATTGCTTCACGGTATTTGGCAACGGTTCGTCGTGCCACGTTAATACCTTGCTGATTCAACAAGTTAGTTAATTGATTATCACTCAGTGGGGAACTGGAATTTTCCTCCGCAATCAATTTCTTGATCATGGCGCGAATCGCTGTTGAAGAACAGCTAGAACCAGTATCGGTGTCAACTTGGCTAGAAAAGAAATATTTAAACTCAAAGACACCGCGTGGGGTATGCATGTATTTGTTGGTGGTAACGCGAGAGATAGTGGATTCGTGCATTTCCAATTCTTCTGCAATGTCGCGAAGTACGAGCGGCTTCATCGCCTGTTCTCCATATTGCATGAAAGCACTCTGACGTTCAACTATTGCTTTTGCAACACCGAGTAGGGTGGTGTTCCGACTTTCCACGCTACGAATCAACCAACGCGCCTGTTGCAAATGACTTTTGAAGTAATTGGCATCCTGCTCTTTTTTAATTTGCCCTGCCATCTCTGCGTAGAACTGATTCACTTGCAGATTTGGTGTGACTTGCGCATTCAGTGAAACCACCCATTCTCCTCGTATTTTGCGAACAAATACGTCAGGTACGATATAGTCAGGGGAAGCAGAAGAATACGCGCTACCTGGTCTGGGTTGTAGGCCTCGTAGCACGAGTAGAATCTCTTCCAACTCACTCTGTTCTATTTTTAACCTTCTCTGTATTTCTTTATAATCGCGTCGTTCGAGCAAGTCCAGATTTTTTTCGACCAGTTGGCGGGTTTTTAATAAAAGTCTGGATTCTGGCAAGCGTGCTAATTGCACCAACATGCACTCGCGTAGGTCGCGTGAGCCAACACCAATTGGGTCAAGTTGTTGAATAAACTTCAGAACAATTTCGATGTCTTCTAACTCGATTGGTAGATCATTGCTCAAAACAGCAAAGACTTCTTCCAACGAGTCGCACAAATAACCCGCTTCATCCAGCGAGCCAATGAGTGCCTCAGCGATTTGTTTGTCAATAACAGACAGATTACTCAGACGGATTTGCCATAGTAAGTGTTCTTGCAAGCCATCACTGGTGCTTTCTTGATTCTCTAAAAAGCCAGCGTTATCGCCATTGTTGTCGCTATTGCTACCCGTGCGTGTGTCGTAAATGTCATCCCAATTGGCATCAATATTGAGTTCATCAGGAATATCATGCTGATCCATACCCGTGGTATCGGGAGTGGACTCAAACGTTTCGAGGGTATTATCGGGGGCACTATCTGCTTGAGAATCGTTCAACGTGACCGATTCCCCGCTGTTGTCGTCGACAAGCTGTAGCAGGGGATTTTCTTCTAATGCCTGTTGTATCTCCTCCTGAAGCTCAAGCGATGACAATTGCAGCAAACGAATTGCTTGCTGTAATTGCGGTGTCATGGACAATGTTTGCCCAAGCCGAAGGTCGAATCCTTGTCTAAGCATTATTCTTCTTGTTTCCTCTTTCCCGTAGATAACGCCAATGTTTCATGGCTTCATACTACTCTAATCGGCTTGCACTGCAAAGATGCATGATTTCCAAAGTAATACCGTCAGGCAGGAAGTTGCCCGTTTAGTAGCCACAGAAAGCGCTAATAGTGCTGCGTAAGCGTTATTTTTTAATGATTTTTAGCACATTGAGAAATTTATAATTTAAAGTTTTCACCCAAGTAAACACGGCGTGCTTGCTCGTCATTGAGGATGGTTTCAGGCGAACCAGAGATCAAAATTTTACCCTCACTGAGGATGTACGCACGATGACAAATACCCAATGTTTCACGCACATTATGGTCAGTAATCAATACCCCAATATTACGAGCTACCAAATGACGAATGATTTTTTGGATTTCTAATACAGAAATAGGGTCAACGCCTGCAAAAGGTTCATCCAACAAAATAAAGCTGGGTTCGGTAGCTAAAGCGCGTGCAATTTCTACTCGCCGCCGTTCCCCACCTGAGAGGCTAATGCCTTGACTATCACGAATGTGGGTGATTTGAAATTCTTCTAATAAACTGTCGAGTTTGTCTTGGCGTTGTGTTTTGTTGAGGTCTTTGCGCATTTCCAGCACTGCCATGATGTTTTGCGTCACGGTTAATGTGCGGAAAATACTGGCTTCCTGTGCGAGATAGCCGATACCTTCGCGGGCGCGTTCGTGCATGGCTTGTGCGGTAATATCTTTGCCATTGAGTGTTACTTTGCCATCATCCGCACCGACAAGACCAACGATCATGTAAAAGCAGGTGGTTTTGCCCGCGCCATTAGGGCCTAATAAACCCACGACCTCTGCATTATTCACATACAAATCCACGCCTTTCAGGATTTGGCGTTTCTTGTAGCGTTTTTGTAAGTTATGTGCAGCTAGGGTGTTCATTCAATGGCTTTGTTGGTTGGGTAGAAAGTGGCAGAAACACGCCCTGTTTTACCTTTTGTGCCAGCGATGAGTTGTCCACTATCAGGCAAATATTCAATATGGTTGCTGGCAAAGGTATTTTTATCTTGTGTTAATTGTGCATTGCCATTCAGGATAAGCCGTTTATCTTTGACGAAATATTGCATTTCATTGGCTTGTCCTGTCGCTAGTTTGCCATTGTCCATTTTTTGTTTGAGACTGACTGGTTTACCCGTCGCGGTGATGTTTTTAATTTCATTGTCAGGCGCATTAATCTGGATATTTGAAGCAAAAATTTCTAGCGTTCCTTGTCGAATAATGACATTGCCGCTGTAAGTTGCTGTGCCTGCACTCTTGTCAAATACGGCTTGATCCGCTTCGATTTGGACAGGCTGTTCAACGTCTGTGGTCAATGCGTGCACGCCAGTACTCATACTGGTTAGCAGCAAGTAAAGTAGCCATTTAATGGGTTTTGTAGGTTGCACGCACATCAGAATTAAGTCTCAGAATACCTTCGCCGAGTTTAGCGGTTAGTCCGGCAGACTGCATAGTGCCGGATGCGTGAGTGATAAAAACTTCCGCATCTGTGGAAATTTCACCCTTTTCTTGATCATAAGCGAGCTGGGCTGTCTGTAGCTTGAATCCATCCGCTGTTTCTAATGTTGGTTGCGTGATTAAACTTTGTTTGCGAGTTTGCCAATGAGCAAGGTGTCGCCCCGTTACCTGATAGCTCACGTCCCCTGTTTGTGAAACAGCCATGAGCGAAAAATCGGTCAGGTAATAGTCAACTTTATCACGGTCGGTACTTAGGGTAGGGCTGAGAGTGCTATGACCTAAGTAATTTTCAATTTGGGTAATGGCGATAATGAACAATACCGCTATGACCAGAGTAACGACAGTTTTCATCCTAGATAGCTCGCGAGCTTTGCTGTTAGCAAGCCTTGCGCATGAAGCAGGAGTTCACACGCTTCGCGTGCCGCACCGCGTCCACCTTGGTGTTGCGTTGTCCAATGGGCATGTTGTCGTACAAAGGGATGAGCATCCGCCACCGCAATGGCTAACCCCACTTGCGTCATGACAGGCAAATCAATGACATCATCACCGATGTACGCAATTTGTTGTGGCTGGAGTTGCGTCTGTGCCAGCAATGCTTGAAACGCAGGACGTTTATCCCGAAACCCTTGCCAGATGTGCGAGCGTGGAATTTTAAGATTATCCGCACGGTGCAAAACCAACTCGGATTGCCGTCCGGTAATAATCGCTGCTTCAATACCGCATTCCATTAGCATTCGCATTCCATGTCCATCTTTGGAATTAAAGGCCTTATATTCCTGCCCCTGATTATCAAAGAATAAACTACCATCAGTAAGAACGCCATCAATATCAAAAATAACTAATCGAATTTGACGGGCGGCAGCCCATACAGTGTCTGGAACGTGAGCGAAGTCGTACATTAGGCAATTCCTGCGCGTAAAAGGTCGTGCATGTGAATCATACCGATAACGCGCTGATCCTGCACGACGGGTAATACCATAATGGTGTGAGCCTGCATGATATTAAGAGCTTCTACCGCTAAACAATTAGCGGCAATCGTGCGGCATTTCGCGGTCATGAGTTCGGCAACAGGCTGGGTTAAAAGGGCGGGTGTGCCGCGTTCAAAAGAGCGGCGTAAATCACCATCAGTGAAAATGCCTAATAACGCATCTGTTTCACTGGTGATGGTCGTGATCCCCAAGCCTTTGCGGGTCATTTCCAGAATCGCCGCTTGCATGGTCGCGTAAGGGGGAACTTTAGGAATGTCATTGCCTGTGTGCATAATGTCACGCACATGCACGAGTAAACGCTTACCTAAACGCCCCCCGGGGTGCGAACGCGCAAAATCTTCCGCCGTAAAACCGCGTGTCTTTAACAAAGCAATCGCTAATGCATCTCCCATTACCAAAGCAGCCGTGGTGCTGGAGGTTGGTGCAAGCCCTAAAGGACAAGCTTCGCGGTCTACCCCTGTGTGGATGTGAAAGTCGGCTGCTTCTGCTAAGGGCGATTGTGGGTTGCCCGTCATGGCGATGATGCGGATGTTGAGGCGGCGCATGACGGGTAAAATGGCGATGATTTCCTCACTTGTGCCCGAATTGGACAGGATGATTAACACATCACCATCAACAATCATCCCCAAATCACCGTGACTGGCTTCGGCTGGGTGCACGAAAAACGCAGGTGTTCCGGTGCTGGCGAGTGTGGCTGCGATTTTATTACCGATATGCCCAGATTTACCCATGCCCATGACGATAACTCGTCCCTTGCAGGCAAGAATAGCCTCACAGGCAGCAACAAATTCGTGGTCTAAACGTGCAGGTAGTGCGGCTAATGCGGTGATTTCGGTCTCAATGACAGCTTTGGCTAATGTGAGAAGGTCTTTTGCACGATGCGGCATGTTCAGCTCCAACAAGCAGGGACGACAGCATTGCCTAATGCAATAAGTTAAACAAGCAGGCATAAAAAAACCCGCAGAAGCGGGCTTTGAAAATCTTACATTTCACAGTGTGGTGCCGGGAGCGAGACTCGAACTCGCACAGTATCACTACCGGCGGATTTTGAATCCGCTGCGTCTACCGATTCCGCCATCCCGGCGCACCGTGTGAAAGAGCCGCCATTGTACATGATTTTTTGCATTTGTCGAAAGATTTTTTTCAAAATGCTAAAATTAGTTCCCATGCAACTAAAAGACTTCTACTACGACTTACCTCCAGAGCTGATTGCCTCTGAACCTTTAGCGGAACGTACAGCGAGCCGTCTGCTGATTATGGATGCTCCCGATGGGGCATTGCGTGATGGGCACTTCACGGATGTGCAGAATTTGCTAAGGCCTAATGACTTGTTAGTGTTCAATAACACGCGCGTGATACCTGCACGATTGCACGGACAGAAACTGTCCGGCGGTAAAGTGGAAGTGATGGTGGAACGGGTATTGGATGAACACCGTGTTTTGGCTCATATCCGTGCCAGCAAAGCCCCTAAGCCAGACACACGTTTACGCCTAGAAAACGCGATTGATGCGCAAGTGACAGGACGTGTGGGTGATTTGTTTGCGGTTACGTTCTTGAATGTTGAATCAGCTTTGACATTGTTAGAACAGTACGGGCATATCCCACTCCCGCCTTACATTGAACGTGAAGATAATGCGGCAGACCGTGAACGTTATCAAACCGTGTTTGCGCAAAAACCTGGTGCAGTCGCAGCACCCACCGCAGGTTTGCATTTTGATGCCGCATTATTGGCAGCATTACAAGCGCAAGGGGTAGAAACCGCTGCTGTTACTTTGCACGTTGGGGCTGGCACGTTCCAACCTGTGCGTGTGCAAGATTTGTCACAACACATTATGCACGCGGAATATGTGGAGGTTTCGCCAGCCGTTTGTGCAGCAGTTGCCGCTTGTAAGGCGCGTGGCGGGCGTGTGGTGGCGGTGGGCACAACGTCGGTGCGCAGTCTGGAAAGTGCGGCACAGTCAGGGTGTTTGCAACCTTTCTATGGTGATACACGTTTATTCATCACGCCTGGGTATGGATTTCAGGTGGTGGATGCCATGATTACTAATTTTCATCTACCAGAATCAACATTATTAATGCTTATATCCGCTTTTGCTGGATATGAAAACATTATTAACGCTTATAAACATGCGATTAATCAACGCTATCGATTCTTCAGTTACGGCGATGCCATGTTCCTGACCTATAAGCAGAATAAATAGCTCATTCGTCAATGAGTATTGTGACTTTTTTACAACTGTAAGATGATAATGCACGGAATATGCAAGAAAAATTTGTCAAGCATTAATTTTGCTTATGAATGACTGCGTAGCCTGTTGAGGGGAGCAGACAATGAATAGCCCCAAGTTCATTGTCTCAGCTTATTAGAATATGAGGACGCCCTAAATCAATCAGGAGTGTCGTCGGAGGTTGATTATGCGAAAGGGAACGCTGAATAAAAATACCTATGCCTTGTGGCTAGGGATGGTGATGTTAGTTTCACCTTTGTTGACGTTTGCGGCATTACCCATGCCTGCGGACACTTCATTGGTGTACCGTGTCAAAGGTCTTGATGCGGGAAATGTCTTAAAAATGTACAAAGAACCCAACCAACAAGTCATTGTGAATCTTCCTCACAATGCAACGTGGATTGCCCGTCGTAATGCACAAATGACGGTTGGCTCAACAGTGTGGGAGAAAGTGAGTTGGGATGATCAAACAGGCTGGGTGATTTCAGATGCGTTGGAAGAAGACGCGAAAGCCACCAGTATGGCCAATGCGCGTCGTCAATGCCTTGCTGACCCTGCCATTCAAGACAAAGAATGCTGCGGTTATCCCGAAGCGGCGAAAGGTGGTCTGTTCCAGTCCATTCCGGTTTACACTGTCAATGGCCTTTCCGCTGGTGAAAGTTTGATGATGTACGTTGATCATGGTGATAACGCGATTGCGGTGGAATTGCCACATAATGCGCGTGGTATCGTCAAATTAGGGCAACGTGCCGAAGCGGGTAAATTCGCAATGGAACGGGTGCGTTGGGCTGGTCAAAACGGTTGGGTCGATGCTTCTAAACTGCAATACGATGATGAAACCACCAAAGCAGGCGATGCAAAACGCCAAAAATGTGGAGGTGTTTCAACAGGTGTAGCGTTTAAAGATTCGGATGTGGTGTGTTTGCCCGCACCTATTATCAAGCGCTTGCAGGAATCCGGTGCGCTGGATGCTGAAACGTTGAAACAATTAATGGCACAAAGCAAGCCTTAGTCACACAAGCTCGGCTTAGGTGCTGTGCCTATGTCGAGCTTGTTTTTTGTGCCTATCCGTCAGAACGAATGCTTTTCGCTGGCTTCGAGCGTGTTCTGCATGAGCATGGCGACGGTCATGGGGCCAACACCGCCTGGGACAGGTGTAATCCACGCGGCGCGTTCGGCGGCTTTTGCGTATTCCACATCCCCGACCAATTTGCCATCCGCAAGGCGGTTAATGCCGACATCAATGACAGTCGCGCCTTCCTTAATCCATTCACCTTTGACCAAATCTGGTTTGCCAACGGCAGCAATCACAATGTCAGCTTGGCGGACTAAATCCGCAGTAAGATTGCCGCTGAAACGGTGGGTAACGCTGACCGTTGCACCTGCGAGCAATAATTCCAATGCCATTGGGCGACCGACGATATTGGATGCGCCCACAATGACGGCGTGACGACCTTTGAACGTTTCGCCCGTGCTTTCCAGCAACCGCATCACGCCATACGGGGTGCAAGGGCGCAAGCTAGGAATGCGTAAGGTCAAACGTCCGACGTTGGTCGGATGGAAACCATCCACGTCTTTGCTAGGGTGAATTTGTTCGATGATTAGGGAAGCATCCAAGTGCGCTGGCAATGGCAATTGTACCAAAATGCCGTCGATTTGCGCGTCATGGTTGAGTTCGTTGATGAGTTCAACTAATTCGTGTTGGGTAGTGTGTGCGGGTAAATCGTAAGAGCGTGAAAGAATCCCCACTTCTTCGCAGGCTTTACGTTTGTGATTGACGTAAACCTGTGAGGCAGGGTCTGAACCAATCAGGATCACGGCAAGGCCGGGGCGACGTTTGCCGTGTTGTAAGCGGTCTTCAATGCGTTGTTTGACGCTGGCGCGGACTTCGGCAGCAACTTGTTTTCCATCAATAATCTGGGCTGTCATGGTATTTCCGTCAACAGGAAAAAACGCACATTGTCGCATGTTCACTAGGGGTATGCCATGCCGAGCCGTGGGATTACTGGTAGTGTTAGTCGCCGTAAACCTTACGTTTTAAACCGCTTTGGTTAATGATCATGACCGAAATTTCCTCAATGGAAGTCGATGTCGTATCCAAATTCGGAATTTTCTCGCGTCGATACAAGCTTTCCTGCCATTGCACTTCTTGCTGGCATTGCACCAATGACGCATAGCGACTGTTAGGTCGGCGTTCTTGGCGAATTTTGTGCAAATGCTCGGCGGAAATGGTTAAACCAAACAACTTATGACGAAACGGTTTCAACACATTCGGCAGGGACATTGAGTCCATGTCTTCTTCCGTCAGGGGATAGTTGGCAGCGGAAATACCGTATTGCATTGCTAAATACAAACAGGTCGGGGTTTTTCCCGAACGCGACACGCCAACCAAGATAATATCGGCTTCTGCGAAATCTTTGGTGCTAACCCCATCGTCATTGCTGAGCGTGTAGTTAATCGCCGAAATGCGTTTGGTGTATGAAGTGTTGTCGTGCAAGCCGTGGGAACGTCCAATAACGTGCGAGGATTGCTGTTCGAGTTCCTGTTCCATACGGGTCACGAATGTACCGAAGAAATCGAAAAACACGCCGTTAGCTGCTTCGATCCAGCGGCGTTCCTCCAGCTTAACCAGCGTACTAAACACCAATGGGCGACAACCGTCGATTTGTGCGGCTTGGTTGATTTGTGCGGCGGCGGCTTGCGCTTTGCTTTCCGAATCAACGAAGGGAATGCTGACACGATGCCAGCTAATACCGTCGAACTGGGTCAACAAACTGTTGCCCAGCCCTTCAACGGTAATCCCAGTACGGTCGGACAGGTAGAAAACCGTCCGCCGTTTTTGTCCATTACCGATAGTCATGGGTTACGCCTTTGCTGCGTCGAGGCTCGCCAAATGTAACCAAGTATCAACCACAGTATCTGGGTTCAGCGAAATGCTACTGATGCCTTGTTCGTGCAACCACACCGCAAAGTCAGGGTAATCGGATGGACCTTGACCACAAATACCAACGTACTTGCCGTGTTTTTTGCACGCTTCGATAGCCATTTTCAGCAGCTTTTTCACCGCTGGGTTGCGCTCGTCGAACAGGTGGGCAATTAAACCGGAGTCGCGGTCTAAACCTAACGACAATTGGGTCATGTCGTTAGAGCCGATGGAGAAACCATCAAAGTATTCGAGGAATTCTTCCGCTAATACTGCATTGGATGGGATTTCGCACATCATGATCAAGCGTAAACCGTTTTCACCGCGTTTAATGCCTTGCGTTGCCAAGAGTTCAGTGACTTGTTGTGCTTCTTCCAAGGTGCGGCAGAATGGAATCATGACCTCAACATTGGTTAAGCCCATTTCATTACGCACTTTGCGTAAGGCGCGGCATTCCAATTCAAAGCAGTCACGGAACGATGCGGATAAGTAGCGGGATACACCACGATAACCAATCATCGGATTTTCTTCGTGCGGTTCGTAACGATCACCTGCTAACAGGTTGGCGTATTCGTTGGATTTAAAGTCAGACATGCGCACGATAACTTTATGCGGCGCGTAAGCAGCGGCTAACGTTGCAATGCCTTCGACCAGTTTTTCCACATAGAAGTCGACGGGTGAAGTGTAACCCGCAATCTTCTTGCCGATTTGCGCTTGTAAATCGCTCGGTAATTTATCAAATTCCAACAAGGCTTTCGGGTGAATGCCGATGGTGTTGTTGATAATAAATTCCAAACGTGCCAAACCAATGCCTGCGTTCGGCAAACGTGAGAAGGCAAACGCGCGTGACGGGTTGCCAACGTTCAT
Source organism: uncultured Thiothrix sp. (assembly GCA_964514635.1). Taxonomy (GTDB): domain Bacteria; phylum Pseudomonadota; class Gammaproteobacteria; order Thiotrichales; family Thiotrichaceae; genus Thiothrix. The sequence continues at coordinate 23,880 of CAZEQX010000004.1, read as the reverse complement.
CATGATTTTGACGGACAATTCTGGTAGGTTGCCTGTGTCAGCTTTGCGGCATTCAAACGGCAGGATACCGCTGTAAATGAAGCCAGTATCACCTTCCGCACAAGATACGGTTACTTCGTCGCCGTCTTTAATGCGTTGGGTAGCATCGCCACAGCCGACTACTGCTGGAATGCCCATTTCACGCGCAATAATCGCGGCGTGGCAAGTGCGCCCGCCACGGTTGGTAACGATGGCAGAAGCACGTTTCATGATCGGTTCCCAGTCTGGGTCGGTCATGTCGGTGACTAATACGTCGCCTTCTTGTACATCGTGCATTTGGTCGACGCTCATTACTAAACGCGCTCGACCTTGACCAATTTTCTGACCAATCGCTCGACCTTCGGCTAAGACTGCACTTTTGGTTTTGAGCTGGTAACGTTCAATAATGGTGGCAGACGCGCGGCTTTCTACCGTTTCAGGACGTGCTTGGACGATGTACAGTTTGCCATCACCACCGTCTAATGCCCATTCGATGTCCATTGGACGACCGTAATGTTTTTCGATAATCAGGGCTTGTTTGGCTAAGGATTCAACTTGCGCATCGCTTAAGCAGAAACGTTGGCGGCGTTCGGCATCCACTTCACGAGTCAGTGTCGCTTTGTTGTGCGCATCGCCTGCGGTAGCGGCGTACACCATTTCAATCGCTTTTGCGCCTAAGCGACGGGATAAAATCGCTGGGCGATCGGCTGCGATATTCGGTTTGTAAACGTAAAATTCGTCTGGGTTGACCGCGCCTTGTACCACGGTTTCGCCTAAACCATACGCGCCAGTGACGAACACAGCATCGCGGAAACCGGATTCGGTATCGAGTGTGAACATAACGCCACTTGCGCCGATGTCGCTGCGTACCATTTTTTGCACGCCAGCCGACAGGAATACCTTGTCGTGCTCGAAGTTTTGGTGTACGCGGTAAGCAATCGCGCGGTCATTGTACAAAGAAGCGAACACTTCCTTGATTGCCGCGATCACATTATCCAAGCCGCGTACATTGAGGAAGGTTTCTTGTTGACCTGCAAAAGATGCATCGGGTAAATCTTCAGCCGTTGCCGAAGAACGCACAGCGAAAGAGGCGGTATCGCCAGAACCTTCCGCTAATACTTGGTAAGCGTCGGTAACAGCTTGTAATAATGCTTCGGGTAAGGGCGCATCCATTAACCAGCCGCGAATGGTTTTGCCTGCGTTGGTTAAGGCGTGAATGTCATCCACATCTAAGGTGTTCAATAATGCATTGATACGCGCGGATAAACCATCAGCGTGAATAAAGTCTTGATAAGCATGAGTGGTAGTGGCAAATCCATTAGGTACGCTAACACCAACGTTCGCGAGGTTGCTGATCATTTCGCCGAGTGAAGCGTTTTTTCCGCCGACGATGCCAACATCGTGCATCCCCAACTGATTAAACCAAAGAATGTAATCTGCCATCGTCAAATGCTCCTGAATCGAAAATGGAAAATGTTAAAATCCGTGTTCCGCGATAGTTTTGTGTGTGGTCAGAGTCGTTATTTTGTGGCTAAGGGTATTGTTCTAGTTTAGGGAGGGCGGGGATAAAAGAGCGGCGTCCTCTAAGAAACGCCGCAAGCACCACAGTTAGCATGAGGTAAACACCTAAGTTGTGATTCAGCCTAGATGTTTAACTGGCGCGTAAGATACCGAAAAAGCTGAATATAAAAAAATCAATTGTTTCAATTATTACTATTGTATTGCACAATAATGACATAATACGGAGGACAAAAACGTGGCAATGCACTACTACAAGCAAACGCGCTATAAGCTGTTGCGTACCTTTTGCGTGGTTGCGCAAAAAGAAAACATCACCCATGCAGCGGAACAACTACACATTAGCCAACCGACTGTTTCCCTACAAATTCAAGCACTTGAGCGAGAAATGGGTGAAAAGCTGCTGGAGCGGCGTGGGCCTAGTGTGCGTTTGACACCTGAAGGCAAGATTCTCTATCAACTGGTACAGCCGATTGCCGCTGGAATCGATTCCCTAAAAGAAACTTTCGCCGCCAACTTGGGCAAAATGGAAAAGGGGGAATTGAATATCGCCGCTGGGCAATCCACAGCACTGTATGTATTGCCACAATATATCAAGCGTTTTAATGAAGCTTATCCGGGGATTCGGATTAACTTGCACAATGTTGCAGGGCAAAGCGGCATGAAAATGTTATTAGAAGATCAGGTGGATTTAGCCGTAGGGCCTTTATTACAAATTCCCGATACCATTATTTACCGTCCTTTTGCGTCTTTTGATTCCATTCTTATTACACCAGAAAATCACCCATTATCGAATGTTGGTCAAGTAACGCTGCGCGATATTAGTCCGTATGGTTTAATTTTACCACCACGCAATATGAGTACTTGGCGTATGGTGGATACGGTATTCCGGCAGCATGAAGTTTTATATTCTGTGGCAATGGAAGCAGGCGGTTGGGAAATTGTAAAGAAATACGTTGAATCAGGTCTTGGTATTTCAATTGTTACGGAAGTCTGTTTAACGGGGCACGAGCGCATTGTGGCGAAATCATTAAACGATTATTTTCCGGCGCGTACCTACGGTTTAATTGTGCGGCGGGGTAAGTTTTTTACGCCACAAGCAAAGCGTTTTATTGAAATGTTCGATGAAAACTTTTTTGCAGATGATTTTTAGTTTCCAGTGTTTCTAAGTGATTTCGGTGATACACCGCGTGAACGCAGGGAATAGGGTAGGCTTGCGCTATTTCCTGCATGGTGTGATTCACCATGCCGTATTGCACTTTAAGCGTATGGTAATGCTCGATAATCATTGCCAAACGGTCTATGTTTTCACTGAGGTTGGTACTGAAATCTTCTGGATGCCACCATAAATGAAAAATACGATTGTGTTGTGCGGCATAGGTCATACTCTGCATAATGCGTTGAATACGCGATCTATTTAGTGTTAAAGACGTGCAGTATGGTTCAAAAAAACGGCTGGCGGGAATATTCATGATCGGGTATTCACCATCTCGCATCATGATGGGCTGGCAAGTATGATGACCTGCGATGTTATAAGCAGAATCCAAAAAGTGCAGACCACGTTTCAATGGTGAAAGCAAACTCTGTTTGAGCGTGGTTGTATTTGGTGTACAACTTGTGTGACCACGAAAACATTGAATCCCCAGTGTTGCTAATTGTTCAATGTATTGAATAGGGTAACGTTGATTAGGGAATGCGTAACTTTTTAAATCAATATTAAAGCGTTGTGCAATTCGTTTAGCTGCTACTAAATCGGCGAGAAAGCTATCCAAGTTTGCGCCTTTTATAGCTGTGTCATAATGCGATAATGATAACGACGCAATCTCTTGGTGAGGGCAATGTTGGATTTGTTCAATCAGTTGTGGTGCGTAATAGTAGCGAGCTAATGATGGGTTGCGTTCAGTATTTGGCAGATACAGATAGGGGTTCAAACGGCGGTCATGATATTGCGGTAGAACTTTGGGAAAGTAATAGCGTAATTCAGCAGTATTTCTGCAAAAGATAAAACCAACGGTATTCCAAGTGACGTGCAAAGCGTTATCCCGAAAAGTGTTCAAAAGGGCGGGAATAACGTTGTAAGTTTCTTCAATGCATTTTTTATGGGCAGCATTTAGTGTCGCTCGATGATGCATCTTCCAGTGCAATGCAACATCCAAAGAGATAGCAAATGTACCGCCTGTCATTTTTCCTCCTGATTATTTTATGAGTTTTTACCCAGTTAATCGTTCTTTGTTAAGCAATCGTAAAGGTTTTTATCGAATATAACTCCGAATAAAAATATAAACACTTTATTGATTACAAAGCGAGTGATAGTTGATTTAAGTGATGCTAATAATGGATGAACGGTGTCAAGTATTATATTGAGTGTTGTGCCCCATTGTACCTAGGGGCTGTCATAGGGTTTGAAACAGGTTGTGTTAGGCCGCTATAGTGTGGCGCACACCTGTTTGTTGCTGCTCGTACCATGCCTGAAACATCAGGACATCCCATAAACAATCCTGCCAGTTGTGTGCGCCCGTTAGGTGTTCATGCCATTTTTGTTGGATCGGTTCAGGGTCAAGCAACCCCTGTTGTTGTAAGCGGGTCGGGTTGAGTAAATAGTGTGCCCATTCACGCAGACTGGTGCGTAACCAGCCTGCTAATGGCATACCCCAGTGTTGTTTAGGACGTGCATTTAAGTGTGGTGGAACATAGTGTTGCAAGATTTGTCGCAGAATCCATTTGCTTTGTCCTTGTTGGATTTTCAGGTGTAATGGTAATTGCCATGCCATTTCAACAATGCGTTGATCCAGAAAAGGCGTGCGCATTTCTAAACCAATACTCATTGAACTGCGATCTAAGCGGGTCAACATGTTTCCTGGAATGTAGGTAACATTGTCCAAAAACATCATGCGTTCGGCGATGTTCAAGCCGTTGGGTAAATGGTTGGGAATCGCCGACGGAGCACATTGTACGCCAAGCACTAAGTCTTCAGGGTGTTGCCAATGTGATAGAAGACGGCTGTAGATGTCATCGGGGGTTTTTGCGCTAAGAAGTCCCGCGATTTTGCGCAATTTCTCTTTGGGTTCAGTTATGCGCAGACGTTGTGGAATTAGCCCAGAAAAAGGCTGAATCAATTTATCCCACGCTGGCACATTCCAATGGTTTAATGTTCCTGCTAAACCGCCACGCATAAAATGGGGAAGGTGGTGTAAGTGTTTCCAAGCTTGCTGAATATAAGCGTAACGTTTGTACCCTCCGAATAATTCATCTGCACCGTCGCCGCACAGACCAACCGTGATGCATGTTTTGGCAAGTTGTGCCGCGAGAATATTGGGGATTTGGGCTATATCCGAAAAAGGTTCGTCAAACAGTTGGGGGAGTTGTGGAATAATGTCAATTATGTCTTGTGATGTGGCAATAAATTCAATGTGTTCTGTTCCTAAATGCGTGGCAATCGCTCGCGCATGAGGGGCTTCACTGAAGGTTGTGTTTTCGTAACCGATAGTAAAAGTTTTGACGGGACGGTTTGCTTGGCTTTGCATTAAAGCCACAATCAGGGCAGAGTCCACGCCACCTGATAAGAGCGCACCGATGGGTACATCCGTTTGCATCTGTTGGCGTACTGAATGGCGCAATAAAGCCTCCAGCGCGTGAACGTATTCGGCATCCGTGCGCATGGTATGCTCGGTTGTGGCTGCGACTTGTTCGCTTAATGACCAATAGGCCTCTAGGCGCGGTTCGTTGCTTGGACGGTGGTGTGGCGTGATTTGCAGCATGTGTCCGGCTGCGATTTTGTAAATATTGCGATAAATGGTTTGTGGCGCGGGGATGTAGCCCAAACGTAATTGATTGGCAACGGCTTCACGATTGATTTCGGCTGTCCAATCGGAATGGGCGCGTAGGGCTTTCAGTTCTGAACCAAACAGAAAGTGTTTGCCAACCCAGCCATAATACAGGGGCTTTTCACCCATGCGATCCCGTGCAAGGGTGAGGCGATGTGTGTATTTGTCCCAGATGGCTAGGGCGAACATGCCGATACAGGCTTGGAGGGCGCGACGGATTCCCCACTGCATGATAGCCCCTAGGAGCGTTTCTGCATCCGATGTTCCGCGCCATGAAGTGTAGCCAGCCTTCATTAGTTGGCGGCGTAAGGCAAGATGGTTATAGATTTTACCATCGAGCACAAGGTAATAGCGTTGGTCGCTGGAAACCATCGGTTGATGGCCTTCGGCAGATAGGTCGAGAATGGCAAGACGGCGGTGTCCTAGCGCAATCCCAACGTCACTATCTAACCAATAGCCGCTGTCATTCGGCCCTCGGTGGGTCAGGCTGTTCGTCATGTGGTGCAGATTGTCCAGCATATTCGTTGGCGTTCGCCGATTCACTGGGGTGTAAAATCCCGTTAGTCCGCACATTTACTAACTCCTTGTAAATATCTTGGTACTGCGCACTGGTATTGTGAATGTTGTAATGTTGTTGGATGCGTTCTGCGGCGCGTTGTCCTAATTCCGTGCGCCAGATATTGCCTGCATCCATCCATTCCAGCCATGCAAAAGCCAATTGTGAGGGGGTTGGGTTTTTAATAACTTGCCCTGTATTGCCAATCAAGCGAGCAATATCGCCCACGTCTGTGCTAATACAAGGAATGCCACAAGCCATTGCTTCACCAATAATTGAAGGTAATGCCCCCGCACTAGCCGTTAATGAAAAAATATCAAAGGTGTTTAAGAGTGAGGGAATGTCTTTATATTCACCCAGTAAATGCAATCGAGAATCCAACCCATGTTTAAGGCATTGGGTGGTTAATTCGGGGTTTTCATTTGTGACCTGTTGACCCGCTAGAATAAAATGCACATTCGGGAAATGTTGATGAATAAAACGGGCAGCACCTAGGAATAGCTCATGATTTTTAACGGGGTGATAACGTGCAACCATGCCAATGACGACTGCATCTTGTGGAATGCCCAATTGTTGACGAAGGTGTTCACGACTTTGCTGATTAGGATAGAATTGTTGTGTATCAAAACCATTCGGAATCATTTGGGTTTTTGCTGTCATATAACCAATTGCCTCGTGTTGTTGTGCACTAGCGTAAGCATTGTAAGTAATGTAACTAGGCTTTTTAGATAAGCGTGCGCACCATTGGATCATTTGGCGCGTGGTAAAAGACTCTTGTTCGAGATCGTAAATACCGCGTTGAATATTCCAGAGTAACGGATAACGATCCCCCAATAAACGGTTGGCTAATGTAGCTGCGAGATTGCCATGATAATGCCAGCCATTAATAATATCGGGTTTTAGTTGGCGCAATAGATTCGCTAAGCGCAGAATATGCCAGCTTGAACCTAAACTGCGCTTCATATTCAGATAATGAACAGCAAAGCCTTTCTCCTGTAATTGTTCGCCTATACCTGTTGTGCTGTCGAGTGAAATTACAATGTGGTCAAATTGATCGGCATCCGCATGGGTTAATAGTTTGTATAGCATCATGCTTGTTCCGCCAGTTGCGAGGCAAGTAATAATGTGCACAATGCGCTGGCGGGTTTTAGATGCCTTCATGAAATAAAACCTAATAACTGAATGTTTGTTAATGGTGATTTAAAACCGACCAGAATCGCATAATGGATGCCGTACTGGTCAAGACCTTTTCTACTCAACAATGAATTAATGGATGCGGCAAGCAGCTCCAGAACCGTAATGCCATCGAGAATACCATTCATCTTTGCCACTGGGATTCTTGCTAGAGTCATTCGGGCAATTTGTGGCGACAACCGGACAAGTTGAGCACGCAAGCCGCAATAATCGCGCGATTAAATGGGTAAACCAAACGCAAGAAGGGCGGCAATGTTTGTCAGACTACTGACTTGATGACATTGCCGTGGGTTGAAAGTGTTAGGATTTGTGTTTATTCGCGGCTGTTTTGGTGATGGGCGCGGGGTCATTTGTTGGGGTTAAACTAAAAACCCACTCTTCGATATTCATGTAGCCGTTGGCGTTATAATCTTTGGTGGAATCTGCTTTGTCGGGATTCATGCCATTGGAGGCTTCCCAAGTATCGGGAATGCCATCATCATCGCGATCAGGGGAGGGCATTCCTTGGCTGTAGTTTGGCCATCCGCCTGCATTTTTTTCGCAGCTCATGATCCATGCTTTGTCATTCGCCGCGACACAATGTGGAATGAATCCCGTGTGTTCTTTTACATCTTTAATCGCTTTGCTGTCGATGTGGTCTTGCTTGGGTAGGGTTGCGCCCACGTTGTTGAGAACTTTGTTTGCCAAGACTTGAGCCTTGAAAGTGGAAACAGCAGGGGCTGGAAAGCGTTCGGGTTGTTCCCACTCACTATCTTTTGCCCAGCCTGTGAAATTGAGGCCTACAGGTAAAGGTTCGGGTTGTCCGGTTTCACGAACGCTTAGATTTTCTTCTAGGTATAGGCGTGTTTTTTTGTGGTTGCGAGCGATAATTTCTTCTACTCCTTGTGCGGAGTTCGCGCCCATAATGTATAAGTTTTGGACTAAATTAACCTGCATATCGCCACTATCGCTGGCAATTTCGGCGGCATTGATACCCCAGTTGTAGATGACATTATTAACAATGTCGACCACGCCGTCGCTGGTTTGAACACGAGGATTGTCAGCTTGGCTGTGAACTAACAAGTTATGGTGGAAACTAATGGAATGTGCCCCTGTTGTGCCAAGCAATACGCCCTGACTTGTTGGGCCTTCGCTGTCAGAGCCGTTGTACAAGCTAGGGCCAATAATACTATGGCTGATGGTGATATTGTTTGCATCGAACCAAGTGGAAACGATGGTATTCGTGCCCCATGAAAAAGAGCAGTGATCCAATACGATGTTATAGGTTTGTTTGCCGTCGCTTTTGCCTTCAGCACCTTTGATGCTCAATGCGTCACGGCAACAGTTTGAGGTATCAGCCGCACCAGCACGAAACCGCACATGTTGAACCACAACATCGTGTGTGGCGATTGTGAAGGGTTCGCGTCCGATGTTTGGGTCGCCAGTGATCATGATTCCATCACCGGATGCCGTTTGACCGAAAATGGAAATAAACGGGTGGCTAATGGTGAGGTTGGTTTTGAGTTTGATTGTGCCACCTGTGGCAAACACGACGATGCGCGGTTGATCCATCTCGACACAATCGCGTAAGCTGCCCTTACCACTATCGTCTAGGTTGGTTACTTTACAAACAACGCCGCCGCGTCCTCCAGTGGTTTCAATACCAAAACCTTCTGCTTGGGGAAATACGGGTAATGCGCATACTTGTGCCGTGGCGGTTAGGCAACCAAACAAAATTAGCAGGATGCGTAACATAAACTTAACCTGTCGCAATTTATTTCTACGAAGCGTAGTACACATAAAACACTTCTGTCTACGGTAAGTGTTGTTTTTCTGAGACAAAAGCCGAGATTATTCTTATGGTAAATCCTAGCATCTTACTCCTTGAAACTTATGCTACTGGTTTGGCAGCAGTGCACGGTGAACAAGCCGTTTACCAAGCTTTTGTGGTAAAAGCACAACGCAAGCCGCTGCATATTGTAGCAATTGGTAAAGCTGCCGAATCCATGTTCTGTGGTGCAATGCGTTATTTTCACAATGAATTATCGGATTATTTACGCAGTGCTTTAATTATTACAAAGCATGGGCATTTCAGTACGGCGTTTCTGGCACAAATGGCAGTATGGGGGAGTAGGGTGCAGTGTTTAGAAACAGCGCATCCTGTGCCTGATGAGTCCTCGTTGCGTGCTGGACAGGCGTTAATCGACTACCTAATGCGACTACCAATACAAGATAACATTCTGTTTTTATTATCAGGTGGTGCATCCAGCTTGGTGGAGGTGTTAGCTGAAGATTGGTCATTAGCAAAATTACAGGCAAAAACCCAAGAGCTACTTGCCAATGGCGCGTCGATTAGCGAAATCAATGCCATTCGGCGGGAATTATCGTGCATCAAGGGGGGGAAACTGTGGCAATACCTTGGGCAGCGCACAGTTGAATGTTGGCTAATTTCTGATGTGCCCAACGATGATCCGCATGTTATTGGCTCAGGATTGCTGTTTCCACCGCCAGCAGATGTGGATTTTGCATGGCAAATCGTCGCCAGTAATCAACAAATGTTGCACGCAATGGCACGCGCTATCCGCGAACAAGCCGCCGACGAAATGCACTTGCCTGTACATGTCATGCCAGAATTGCTCACCCATGATGCTGTCACTACTGCACAAAATTGTGTGGAATACTTACGCACAAACCCTGCCGGATGGTACTTATGGGGAGCTGAAACCACCGTGGTGCTGCCCGAAAAGGTCGGACGCGGTGGGCGTAATCAACATTTTGCCCTCGCCGCCGCCCTCGCTTTACAAGCGGACACGGCCATTTACCTGCTCGCTGCCGGAACAGATGGCACGGATGGCGCAACCGACGACGCGGGCGCATTGGTCGATGGCGACACCTGTCAGCGTGGCAAAGACGAAAACCTTGACCCCATCGCTTGTTTACAAAATGCCGATAGTGGAACATTCCTCGCCGCCAGTGGCGACCTGATTTCCACAGGTGCGACGGGCACAAATGTTATGGATGTGGTGATCGGGTTAAAATTGTGATGAAACAAAATCTTTACAGCAAAACATACACTTGTTTAATGGAGCAGGATGTTGAGCGCAAATTAGTAGGTGCGACGCAATTATACGCGGATTGGCAAGCGGGTTTATTAGTGCGAGAAACTGCAAGTGAATGTCCGATTTTAGCTGTTCCTGTTGCGGGTCGTCCGGTAAAGCCGGAATTGGTTCACCCTAAATCCGTAAAACAGCGTAAGTTATCCACCTTGGAAGGGCGTAAAGCCTTATTACATGCGGTGGCACACATTGAGTTTAATGCGATTAATTTGGCATTGGATGCGGTTTATCGTTTTCGTGATATGCCGGATGCGTATTACGGTGATTGGTTGCAAGTGGCGGCGGAAGAGGCGTATCACTTTGGTTTGGTGCGTGCGCGTTTGCGTGAATTAGGCGGCGATTATGGCGATTTGCCTGCGCACAACGGTTTGTGGGAGCAAGCCTGCAAAACCGATTATGACGTGATGGTGCGCATGGCTCTCGTGCCGCGCGTGTTGGAAGCGCGGGGTTTGGATGTGACCCCAGGCATGATGGAACGTTTGCGTGAGGTGAATGATTTGCCAACCGTGGGGATTTTGGAAATCATTTTACGCGATGAAATTGGGCATGTGCGCACTGGTTCACGTTGGTATCACCATTGTTGTGAATTGCGAGGTGTAGAACCCAAGGCTACTTTTCGGCAGTTATTGCGTGAAGTATTACAAGCCCCGTTGCGTAGCCCGCTGTACACCGAAGCACGCTTACAAGCGGGATTTTCTGCCGAAGAATTAGAGGCATTGTTGGTGATGGAACGTGCATGGGATGCCGATTTTCGACATTAATGCGTGGTTGCAATTAAAAAATTTTATTTGGAAACTTTCCATTCGTCAGGTAGTCATAGCCGTTTCCCTGTCGTGCTAGGGCTTTAGCGCGGCATATCAGGCAAATTGTGCGAAAGCATTCTATATTAAACATTAAAGATATTCTGGCGGTGGTGATTCTCAATGAATAAAATGAACCACAAATTGGGGTTGGCAATATTATTGATTTGTCTTGCTTATTTCCCGTTTAATTTGCAAGCAGGTGAGGCGCGTAGCTGTAATCAGTTTTCTGCTAAGACCCTGAATAAAAAAGCAGACCCATACAAGAAGCTCATTGAAAAAGCGGCAAAAAAATACGATGTTGATGCGGATTTAATTAAGTCTGTGATTGCCTCTGAGAGTTGTTTTCGGGAAATGGTGACATCTTGCAAAGGGGCAGCAGGCTTAATGCAGCTCATGCCAGAAACTGCTACCGAGCTAGGTGTCTTTGATATTTATGATCCAAAAGAGAACATCGATGCAGGAACACGTTATTTATCGCGCTTGTTAAAACGTTATGGTGGCAGTGTGACCCATGCGGTTGCGGCGTATAACGCAGGCGCGGGTAGAATTGAGGCGGATGCTCCTGTGACCGTTAGTTTTAAGGAAACTCGTGGTTACATTAATAATGTTCTGAACGCATTGGCAAAGCTAGAAAGCCCCAAACCTGATAATGCAGAAAATTATGGCAAAGCACAGTTGTTGTTGGCCGATTGGCAATACGCTGAGGAAGTTTACCAGGCCGCCTTGCGCGGGGAAGTGCTTCCTCCTCAACGTCCAGCGACAACGCCTGAACCGGATACCACGCAGCCACAAGTTATGTTAGCTGTTTTACAAAATCCGCAAGCTGCCAACGCACAAATTGTACCTGCTGCGCTATTGGCAACAACGTCTACTGCTGAACATAGTGTGTCGGACAGTCAAAACCTACCAACAACGGTTGGGACGGGATTAAGTGATTGCCAGCATTTACCTGCTGCTTTGACACAACAAACGCAAATGCAGGGTAGTGGGCGTTATCGTGCTTTTTTCTATACAGTGCGCGGTTCTGAAACACTCCAACAGGTTTCAGAACGTTTAGGCATTACTTCACTTAACATTATTGAGTTAAGTAATTTGCCTATTGGTGACAATACTGCAACTGTTGCACTGACAGCGGGTGAACGTCTAAAAGTGGCTGAATGTTCTTATTAATGAGTCGTATTTGGCGTGAATATGCGGTGTCTTATGGTACGCACAATTCACATATTACTAGGCAAATTTCATCAACTCGGTCTATAGTCGTGAGCTTCTGTATTACGTTATTGTCAAAGGATATGATAGGAAAAAGTTGGTGGCTAGGCGTGAGTGTGTCTCTAGCCGGAATCGCTTGGAGTCCTACGATTGCCCAAGCAGGAAATTGTGCGCAATTTAGTGCTCCAATTCTATATCAAAAGTCTGCTCCATACCGTGATGCAATTCACATGGCAGCGCGAAAATATGCGGTTAGTCCCGCTTTGATTACTTCCGTGATTGCCTCGGAAAGCTGCTTCCGTGACTCGGCTGTGTCGCATAAAGGTGCTATCGGTTTGATGCAGCTTATGCCAACCACTGCTGAAGATATGGGTACAAGTAATGCTTATGATCCGGTAGAAAATATTGATGCAGGGACTCGCTACCTTGCTTATTTATTGCAACGTTATAATGGCAGCCTAACGCACACGATTGCCGCATACAATGCTGGCATGGGGCGGGTCGAAGCGGGTCAACCTGTGGACGTGCCTTTCCGTGAAACGCGCGGTTATGTGCAAAATGTCTTAACGGCGTTGAGTACCTTAGAGCGTAATCCGCAAGCCAATTTGTATGCGCGTCGTTCGTTGGCAAATTTCCAGCGTGCGGAACAGTTGCGCCAACAAGGTGCGCAACAACCTGTGTATTGGCAGATTCCAACCCAAACGGGCGCGGTTCGCGCACAATTTATTGCAACGCGCAATAACGCCGTGCAAGCACAAACTTTCCCCGCCGCCAGTCGCAGTACCGACGAACCAAGTTGTGATACCGTCTCTGACAATGTATTGCAGCAAACCCAACGCCAAGGCAGTGGGCGTTACAGCGCGTTTTTCTACGTCGTTAAAGACGGTGAAACCATGCAGGATGTCGCGGCACGTTTTGGCAAAGACAAGCTCAGTGTGTTGCGTCTGAACCCTGTGTCACATGATTATGAGCCAATGGCTGGCCACCGTTTAAAAGTCGCAGAATGCTTTAAATAATCAGCGGGGAAATCATCCACGCGAATGGCATTCAATACCGCTTTGCGGGCGGCAAGTAAGCGTTCCGCACTGAAGTGATCCAAGAGGCCGTGCTCTTTGGCTTCTTGAATCGCTGCTTCGGTGGTGTGTGTACTCAGTTGCCCTGATTTCATCCAGTGGCGGAGTTGTTTTTCCAATTCTGCCGCTGCAAGGGTTTTGTGCAACGCATCCTCAATGCGTCCCATGCGGTCTTGCGGGTCATTGGTAATGAAAATACCTTGTGTGAGTCGTTCCCGCGTTGCAGAAGGTTCTAAAGCGAGGCGTGCAACTTGGTGAATCAGTTGGTCATTGGGTGGTGCGAACGGTTTGCCATACGGGAACATGAACGAACGCAGCAATTTCGCCAGCCACGGATGCGGTAAGTTGTGAATAGCGGCAAGCATCGCTTGTTGTGCATCGTGGATGGTTAAATCACACGCATATTGCAAGAGCGGCAAGTCCGCAGCGGGTTCGCCTTGCTCTTCAAAGTGTTTCAAAACCGCTGAACATAAATACAAGTTCGCCAAAATATCCGCCATACGCCCTGATAAACGTTCGCGCCGTTTGAGATTACCGCCCAAACTTAACAGGGCATAATCCGCTAATAATGCAAAATGGCTGCTCAAACGGGTGAGATGGCGGTAATAATGGCGTGTACAAGGGCTGCCGCACACGCGAAACGCCGCATTACTCAAGCCATACCAAATACTGCGTCCTAGATTTTTTAGCAAATGGCGAGCGTGCCCCATTAATGCACGGTCGAATGCTGCTAGATCGTCGCTTTGGGCTGCCTGAATTTCTTTTAGTAAATACGGATGGCAGCGCATTGCACCTTGCCCAAACACCATCATGGAACGGGTTAAAATATTCGCCCCTTCCACGGTAATGCCAATCGGGATGGACTGATACGCTCGCGCCAGATAGTTCGATTCGCCCATGCAAATCCCTGCACCGCCGGAAATATCCATTGCATCATTGATAATGCGTCGCATCCGTTCGGTGAGTTGGTATTTCAAGAGCGCGGTAATTACGGCAGGGCGTTGCCCCTGATCAATCGCGGTGGCAGTGAGGATGCGTGCTGCATCCATCAAATACGCATTTCCCAAAATTCGCGCTAAAGGTTCTTCAATCCCTTCAAAATGCCCAATCGGTAAGCCGAATTGTTGGCGCACACGGGCGTATGCTCCAGTGTAACGCGCTGCCAATTTCGCCGCACCTGTGGACAAAGCGGGTAGAGAAATGCCACGCCCTTCGCCTAGACATTCGACCAACATACGCCAGCCTTTACCCGCCTGCGCTTGTCCACCGATCAACCATTCCATCGGAATAAACACGTCACGTCCGCGTGTTGGACCATTCTGGAACGGAATATTCAGCGGGAAGTGGCGATTACCAATTTCCACACCTGCATGGTTGGTGGGAATCAGTGCGACGCTAATGCCAATGTCTTCCGTGTTGCCTAGCAAATGTTCGGGGTCATACAGGTGGAAAGCTAAACCCAACAAAGTGGCAACAGGCGCGAGCGTGATGTAACGCTTATCCCACGTCAGGCGAATCCCCAGCACATTGGCTTGTCCATTGAACGTTTGGCGGCAAACAATGCCTTGGTCGGGAATCGAACCTGCGTCACTCCCCGCTTCGGGGGCGGTCAAGGCAAAGCAGGGAATGTCACGTCCATCGGCAAGGCGCGGCAAATAATGCTCGCGTTGGGCGGATGTGCCGTATTTCAGCAGCAGTTCGGCAGGCCCTAAGGAATTAGGCACCATCACGGTGACAGCGGCGGTAATGCTGCGGCTGGCGATTTTCATGACAACGGCAGAATGCGCCAGTGCGGAAAATCCCCAGCCACCGTATTCGGGCGGAATAATCATGCCGAAGAAGCGATTTTGTTTGAGGAATGCCCAAATTTCTGGCGGCAAATCGTGCAATTCATGGGTAATTTGCCAGTCGTTGAGCTGCCGACACAGGTCTTCGACTTCGCCATCAAGAAAGGCTTGTTCCGTGCTGGTCAACTGACTGATGGCAAGATTGTGTAATTGTTCCCAGTTCGGTTTGCCGGAAAAAAGCTCGGAATCCCACCAAACGTTGCCACTGTCCAGCGCGTCTTGTTCCGTGGTGGAGATCGGCGGAAGCTGATGTTTCATGAAGTGCAGTAGCGGGCGGCTCAGGTATTGCTGGCGCAGACGGGTGAACAGGTTCATAACGTTCCTCCTCGGAAGACCACGGCAAAGCACGGTAGGCGGGCGCGTAACCTGCGTTCCATGCGGGGTACTTAATCACATCAAAATAAGGGGAATAATCGAAATCGCTGGGGGTAATCAGGCGAAAATTGCGCTCGTAAAACCTGACTTCTTCCTGTTGCCCATTACGCACCAACGGCAAAATGGGGTAATGCACTTGTTGGAAGCAACGCGCAATCATGCTAGAGCAAACAATGTGCGTCGGTTTGCCCGCATTGTGTTGGAACAAGGATGACCGCCAGCGGCGCGGCAAAATCGCGTAGGGAAACATGAACCGCGCTAAATCCAATAATTGGCGCACGTCGTATTCCATGCCAAGGTGTTCAATCGCAAATGCCACTACTTTATCCGAATCTTGCCATGTCAAACCCGTGGGGCGACAAATGCGCAAATGCTCGTGTTGGTATTGGCGTAAGGGGTTGACGACTGTGCCTTGCCCTAATAGCGATTCAATCACTAACGGTTCATTGGCATCACCGGAATAATGCGCTTCTACCCACAAACGCGCTTTGGGGTTGCGAATGTCGTGCAAGCGACCAATGTAGAGGGCGGCGTGTGTCCACGGTGACAGCACCACGGTTTGGATGACTTTGCTCACCCGCGATTGTCCGGCGAATAAAATCACATCCGACGGGCGAATTTCGCGCTCTAACCACGCAAAGTTGTAAGGCAATTGGGAAGCGGCGGCAGGGGGCGTGGTATTAAGCCATGCAATACCGCGTTGCCACAACCATTCGGCAAGTTGTTTAAATAATTCTCGAATCTGCCGGAACATAAACGCTCCTTCGCAGGGAGGCAGGTTGTTCCCTGCGCCATATAGTTGAGTATATTACTCTGATTAATATCCTGTGCAATGGCTGGATAAACGGTTGGGTTTTGTCACTATTCGTTGGCTGAATAACTACTTATACTAAATAGAATTTTCTAATGCATGAGGGGTTCAAAATGAGTGAAGAAAAAGACCAGAAGGATGACAAAAAGCACACAGGTTGGATTGCAGCAGTGGCGGCGATTGCAGCATTGCTGGGGGCGTTGGGGGTGAATCAGTTTTTCCCCCGTTTAGTGGAATGGGCGTTGACACCCAAGCAGGAAACCTTATTGTACAGTGGTTTTTATCGGGAAAATGTTGATCCCAAAGACAAGACGGTAACGTATTTGCGTTTTGCAGGTGATGGCACGGTGGTGAGTGCTTCCGTCGAGGCGGGGGCAAATTCGGGGGCTGTCGCTAGTTGGTTTAACACGAATGCCAAATACGCAGCACGCGGTACTTATGCGATTACCTCTGACGGGCAATTAGAAGCGTCCGTAACGGCTATGACAGGTGTCAGTATCGGGTACACGGGGCGTTTGCAAGATGGCGTGCTGCATTTACACGTTAAATCCAGTAATGGTCGTGAAAGTGATGCGACTTATTCCTTCATGCAAACACCAGGTTCGTTTTGAATATATTCAGCAGATTTGTGGTGGCGTTAGGTGGATACGGATTTTAATTTTATATGAATCCGTATTTAAAATGAGAATTTTATTATTGGTGTATAACATTCATGCATGAAATTTTTTCATATTAAAAATTAAAGTAACAAAAAAATGTTACTTCTAACGTTACAAAACTGTTTGTAACATCACCCAAGCTTAAGTTGTACTAACAATTAGTAGCAATATGTCAAAATAAATCGCTTTGAACGTCCCTCGATATACTAGGGCTGCATTTTTTCCTGTGCAGCCGCTTTTTATCAGTGGATATATTAAGTAATAAGTGACATATCTACTGGTTGGGTTTAATTAAGTGAGTTTTTAGTCTTTAGATCCATTAAAAGTTTTATTGCAGTAGTGTCTTTCGATTATTATTAGCGTAGTTAAAGCGAGCTTGGTATGAGTACTGGTTCGCTTGTTTTTACTGATTTTTTACAGTTAATTGAGATGTCTGTCATTTGCTCATGAATAAGACTCATGCTAAGCTACTCTGTCGGGTCAATTAATCCAATATAACGGGTATTGGGTTGCCATTAGCGTCTTGAGATACTGCATGAGCATAAGTCAAACAGCCATTAAGAAAGAATTAGAGCATGTTTTAACAAGCCGCTGCTTCCGGTCGCGCAGAGTGTTATGTCAACTATTGATGTATCTCGTAGAGCAAACCATCAGTGGTAAAAGTACAGAACTTAACCAATACACAATTGCGGTTCATGGGCTTAATAAAAGCAAGGATTTTAACCCAATGGTTGACCCTATTGTGCGTATCCAAGCAGGGCGTTTACGCAAACAATTAGAAGACTATTATGCAACCGAAGGGCGTTTTAATGCACTACAGTTTATATTACCTAGTGGTAGTTATGTACCTGAGTTGGTCGAAATAAAGCCCACCCAAAATAACCTAACCACTTTGAAATCAGAACCCATTCAAAGTTTATCATTAGGTCCCAATATTCTGTGTATACCACGCAATTTTACACAGGATGAAGAGAGTAATTGGTTATTTATCTGCGGTTTAACACGCGATTATGTGGCGGTGTTAAGCCGTTTTATGTACTGTCAGGTTTTATTCACGGAAGAAGCACAATACCACAAATCTCATCTTTCACCTGCTTATTGGCAACATTATCATACTGATTTTGTGCTGTTTTTTGATTTGTATTATTTTAATGATGTTTATGATTTAAAGTGTACTTTGATGCAATGTGTTTCCCAACAGGTGGTTTGGGCGCATGGGTTTTCTCTAGGTGAGCAATATCCATCAGCACAGCTTTGCCAAACTATTTTTAAACGCATTGCTCATGATACAGTCAGTGCGGAAAAAGGCATTGCCCAAAGTCTATGGGTACGTCATTTGATGGATTCGGGAAATCCTATTTTACCTCATCATCAAGTATTAGTTGCTTTTCGGCGGTATGCTTGGGATATATCCTACGATAATTTTGTTGCTTGTGTAGAAAGCTGTGAACAGCGTTTACAGGAATATCCTTATGATGTTACTGCTTTGATTATCTTAGCGGAGCAGTGTCGCGGCGAATATTTACTGCGATTCAATGCCCTCAATAATTATCAAGAGCTGTTAGAGGATATTACAGAGCGATTATCACGCCTTGCACCAGAAAACCCTTACACGCATTTGTATTATGCCATGTCATGTTTATTAGAAGAACGATACATCGACACAGAGAACGCTATTGAACGGGCGTTGGCGATTAACAATCTGGATACGCATGTTAATAACTTAATTGGTCTTGTGTATTTTGGTTTGGATCAGTGGGAAAAAGGTTCACTACTGATTCAAGATAGTATCTCGGTTAGCTCAATGTATCCCGAATGGTATCATATTGCTTTATGCATTCATTATTATCGGGAGAAAAACTTTTTAGCCGCGATACAGGAAGCGCAACGCATTCGCCTAAAACACATTTGGACTCCGATGTTGCGTGCAGCACTCTATCAATTTGGCAATTATCAGGATAAAAAAGACAGGGAATATAGAATTTTAGAAAAAGACTACCCCAATTTCAAAAGTGAAAGTACACAGTTGGTACAGGGTTTAAGTACAAAAGCAGGTGGCGTAGTGCAACAGCTTTGGCATTCAACATTCGGAAAAAATACCGATGATTGACCCAAAACACCAGACAGTGAGTAAAATATAGCAATACCTAACATTGTGTATTTGAAAGAAATAATTTATCTCTCTTAAAGAAAATCAAAGGTCTAGCATTTTTAGTAACGCAATTTTGTTACTTGTGGTAATAAAGCTGCATTTGTAGCATGGGCGGCACTTAGGTATTACTTAGATGTTAAGGCTGCTTTGTTCCCCTGGTGGCCTATTTTAAAAATAAACCTGAAACACGGTATGCTGGTTTGGTCAAAGATATATTGTGTTGGTTTTGCTTAAGTCTCAACTCTCAGGATCGTTTGACATTCTGTTATCATCGTAATAGTTTTTTGCTACTTGTTATTAGTGTAGTTAAAGCGAGTTTAACCGAAAGGTGGCTCGCTTATTTTGTTCTCCATTATTCATTAGTTAAAATAATTAACTCATAGGTTAAATATCTGGGGGTATTGGCTATTGCCTGTTACCTGTGTTTATCGTGTATACCTTCCGCTCACTCCATTGGAATTGATTTATTATTAATCAAATATTCTTTTAATAAATAAAAAATATGGCATTTTCCTCAAGGTTGTTATATTTATAGCGAGTCGATGAGATGTTGCATAAATGAGTTGGGTCTATTTCATGAATAAAATTAAATCTTTGTTTTTATTATTTTTCTGTTCGGTTGCGGCAACAGGGGGGCTTGTTGGTTGTGGTGGTGGCGGTGGTGGGGGCAGTGGACAATCCTCCGTTGTGCGCACGGATAGTCGTCCTAATGTCATTTTTGTGTACACAGATGATCACGGTTACGCCGATATTGGTGCTCAGGGGGTTGTTAATGACATTAAAACGCCCAACATCGACCAGTTGGCAGCAACGGGAGTGCGCATGACTGATGGTTATGTGACCGCTCCGCAGTGTACACCGTCTCGTTCTGCGTTAATGTCGGGGCGTTATCAACAGAAATTTGGTCTGGATGATAACAACTACACGCCTTACCCATTGAGCCAACCTATGTTGGCGGAAAAATTGGGGGCTTCTGGTTATAAAACAGGTATGGTGGGTAAATGGCATTTGGAAATCGACCAAAACTCCGCAGATTGGTACAAAAATACTTACGCTGGTTCAGGAGCATTTAATCTCGCAAACATTCCCGAAAGTGAAAAAGTAAAATATTACCCTGAAAATCGTGGCTTCCAAGAAAGTTTTTTTGGCTATAGAAATACTTATCGTGCTAATTTCGATACTAGTGGTAATACGTTTTCTTATCGTAATGTGAGTGATAGCCGTTTTCGGGTGGATGTTGTTAGTGATGCCGCTGTATCTTTTATTAATCGCCATAAACAAGACCCATTCTTTTTATACGTTGCTTATTACGCTCCTCATGTTCCATTAGAAGCAACCGAAGAATATTTATCCCGTTTCCCAGGCAGTATGCCAGAACGGCGACGTTACGCATTAGCGATGTTAGCTGCTGTGGATGATGGTGTTGGGCGTATTATGCAAACATTGCAAAATTATGGTATTGATGATGATACGATTATCTTTTTCATGAGTGATAATGGCGCACCGCTGGCATTAACAAAACCAGACACGCAACCTGTTTCCGCGACTGATGGTGCGTGGGACGGCTCGGTTAATGATCCGTGGGTTGGTGAAAAAGGTATGCTAACAGAAGGTGCAATTCGTGTTCCTTATGTCGTGAATTGGAAAGGGCATTTACCACAAGGTTTGGTTTATCGTAATCCGGTTATTACATTAGATGCGACTAAAACAGCCGCAGTATTAGCGGGTGTTGATAGTAGTGATTTAGATGGTATCAATTTGATTCCCTATTTACAAAACACGGCTTTAGTTCCAGAACGTGCATTATATTGGCGTTTTTGGCAACAAGCGGCAATTCGTAAGGGGAAATGGAAATATTTGCGCAAAGCTGATGAGGGCGACTATCTCTTTGATTTATCCAGTGATGTCGATGAAAAACAGAACCTCATTACGGCGCATCCTAATGTGGCAGCAGCGTTACAACAGGATTTAACAACTTGGAGTACGACATTAAAACGTCCAGGCATACCATCTGGCAGCATGTCTCAGCAGGAACAAACTTGGTATAACTATTACTTCCAGTAATTAACAAAATCATGGCTATTCTGAATATCTGGAATAGCCATGTTTATTCAAAGCTGGCGAATTTTATTTGATTCCATGCTCGCGGGTAGAATGGAATTTCACATCTGGCCATTTTTCTTGTGCCATTTGTAAATTAACTCGCGTCGGGGCGATATAAACCAGTTCGCCGGAATGATCGTAAGCCAAGTTTTGCGCGGCTTTGGTTTTAAATTCCTCGAATTTCTTTTCATTAGTGGATGTAACCCAACGTGCGGTTTGCACATTCACCCCTTCAAAAATCGCATCGACTTTGTATTCGTCTTTTAAACGTTGCGCGACCACATCAAATTGCAAAACCCCAACCGCGCCAAGAATCAAGTCATTATTATTGAGCGGTTTGAATAATTGCGTCGCACCTTCTTCACACAATTCGGCTAAACCTTTTTGCAACTGTTTCATTTTCAACGGGTCGCGTAATTGTGCACGGCGGAATAACTCGGGCGCGAAGTTTGGAATACCCGTGAACTGCAAGTTCTCACCTTGGGTAAAAGTATCACCAATACGAATACTGCCGTGGTTATGAATCCCAATAATATCGCCGGGGTAAGCATCTTCAACGTGTTCACGGTCAGAAGCCATAAAGGTCAGTGCGTCGGGGATTTTCACATCTTTGCCAATGCGCACATGTTTGGCTTTCATGCCTTTTTCAAATTTACCCGAACACACGCGCAAGAATGCAATACGGTCACGGTGTTGTGGGTCCATATTCGCTTGGATTTTGAAAACAAATCCTGTAAACGGCTCTTCATGCGCTTCCACTTTGCGCGAAGTAGTTGGACGAGCTTGTGGCGCGGGTGCGTATTCCACGAAATCATCTAATAATTCGCGGATACCAAAGCTATTTAATGCCGTGCCAAAATAAACCGGAGTAAGTTTGCCATCTAAATATTCTTGCAGGTTAAACTCGTGACTCGCGCCTTGTACTAATTCGATTTCATCGCGTAATTCTTGTGCTTGAAGGCCGAGCTTTTCGTCCAATTCAGGATTATCCAGACCGTGAATTTCTTCATATTCTTGGCGACGTTCGGTATCTGGCTTGTACAAAATCACTTTATTTTGATAGAGGTGATAAATACCTTTTAAACGTTTACCCATGCCAATCGGCCAAGTAATGGGCGCACATTTGATTTTTAAAACGGTTTCGACTTCATCCAATAATTCAATTGGCTCTTTACCTTCACGGTCAAGTTTATTAATAAAGGTCATAATCGGCGTATCGCGCAAACGGCACACTTCCATTAAATTAATGGTGCGTTCCTCAACCCCTTTTGCCACGTCGATCACCATTAATGCCGAATCCACCGCCGTCAAAACGCGGTAAGTATCTTCCGAGAAATCCTCATGCCCTGGCGTATCGAGCAAATTTACAATGCGCCCATTGTACGGAAACTGCATCACCGATGAAGTCACGGAAATGCCGCGCTCTTTTTCCATCGTCATCCAGTCCGAAGTCGCGTGGCGGGCAGCTTTGCGCCCTTTGACCGTTCCCGCAAGCTGAATCGCACCCCCGAACAGCAGTACCTTTTCGGTCATGGTGGTTTTCCCCGCATCTGGGTGGGAAATAATAGCGAAAGTCCGGCGGCGAGCCGTTTCTTGCAGGCGATCAGTCATGGTCTTGCGTCGTGTTCAGGGTTGGAAAACGGCGGATTATAGCGGAAAGCGGTGATAAGGCATAACTGCATGTTTGGAACATCAAAAGCCATAAAAATCACATCTTCTTGAAAAAATACTCTTGTGGTAATGCCACCCCCTGATATTTCAGCATCTCCCATACCCTAGCGATGTTAGCATGTTGTGAGGAGTTCAGAGTTTGTGCTGTTTGTGGTAATTGCTTCTGGTAGCGTTCGTGGTTGGTACATGCCTGTAAATAGCTTTCTAGCATGGTCATTGGTGGCAATATAATGTCCTGAAAATAGGGTAAACCTTGCGCCAATACCAGCCCTGCTGGATCAAAATCTACAAAGGCAAACACAGGGCGTTGCAAGGCTTCTAGTAATGCGATGGTGTGATCTTGCTGGTAAACTGGGCTACCCCGAAACACCACCAAGGGATTTTTCCCAGCAGGGGAGAAATCCAACTGAGCCTGATGAATGCGCTCGAAGGCTTCCCAGTTTTCCACCACGAGTACCGTATCGTGGTGGCTTTGTTGTGTGATTGTGTGCCAATTTACATCCAGATTGCTGCCTTCTGGTAAGACCAGCCGTGTTCCACCGAGTAACAAGGCTTGTTGTGGCAAGTGTTTGATGGCAACCCGTTGTTGACGCACTGCTGAGTGTGTGAGTTTTTCATTACTGCCCCATACCAGACTGTCAGTGCGGCTTAAACCATCCCACTGGGTCGGGTCGGTTGTGTCTGCATCAATGCTTTCGGTTTTCAGCAGCAAGGCACGAATCTGGCTTTTGTCTTGGGGCGAAAAGTGCAGGCTTGCACCCATGACCGTACCAATATTGTAATCCTGCTGAAACTGGTTCAGACCTTTGCTGCGGGGGAAACGCGCTTCACTGCTTTGGCAAATTTGGAGCAGGCGTTTGATCAGGTTTTTTTCCACAACTGAATATCCATGACCACAATGTTGCCGGAGTAACGGTGTGTCAGCGGTGCTTCGACCCGTTGCATGACGAGGGTGTTGGCGATGTTAGCATC
>CAZEQX010000003.1:0-37887 GCA_964514635.1 uncultured Thiothrix sp. | reverse complement strand
GAATATCTTGCGTGGTATGTTAGCGGCTTTTGCGGGGCGAAAATTTCAACAGCGTCCTTCCTGATGAGAGCGTGAAGGTGAACGTGGGTATCTGCTAGTAAACGTTTGTCGGTTTTTGGCGACAACTTGGTAAAATCTACCACCGACCTGTTTCTTTTTTGCTACACTTTGCGGTGATTGCAAGAAATACGCCAGCACCCATGTGTAGCGGTGGGTGTCAGAAAGATTCAGGAGAAGTTTGCTATGGAAAAAATTTCTAAAATGGTAGCAGGGTATGCCGCGACATTATTGCTTGGCTTAGTCGTGGCGGGTTGCTCGTCAATTGCACAAACGGGGCAGTCGGTAGGGGACAGCCTATCAGCATTAAACCCATTCAAACAAAGCCAAGAGGAAAGCACTGTAGCACCGCCACAGCCGGAACAAGTAGCACCCGCTGCTAAACCTGTGAGTGATGAAACACCCAAGGCTAGTATTCGTGTGGATGCTGCACCCAATGCCGCTCCGGCACATAAAAGCAATATGGAAGTGAACTTGGGTGATAACAAGCAGTGCACAACATTCTGTGCACTACCGCCGCGCAAAAAGCCAGCCCAATAGTCAAGGGTTGGTCGGTTTTCGTCATTACGGTTTAAGAACTGCAAGACAGCATGGAACAACCCGCTTTGTGACGCGCCCATTCGGGGCGTTTGGCTACGAAGTGTTCGTATCGAGGTTGTTCGGTATATGGCTGACGGGCTGCATCTAATAAGGTCAGTATCATGCTGTTGTCGCCTTGTGTGGCTGAATCTATTGCTTGTTGTGCAAGGTAGTTGCGTAGCACGAACCAAGGGTTGAAGCTATTCATACTTGTGATGCGTTCATGATTATCCCATTGATCCGCAAGTACTCGCGCACTGTAGTGGGTGAGCCAGCTTTGCCATTCTGTTTGATGTTGTTGTGCTAAATCATCACGGTAGAATGCTGTTGATAGTGGTGCAAGGCTGGGTTGTTGCACATCAATGGCAGCCAATTGACGGAAGAATAGGGTCATATCCGCTTCACTTTTGTATAGCAGTTCAAAGGCTTGGTTTAACCACGGCGTGTCATCATCGTTTAGCGTGCGAATCCCGAATTTGCCCGCTAACAAATGGCTAAATACTTGACCATAAGTGTCAGCATAAGCCTGTAACCCTGCTTGCAAGGCTTCGCTGTCAGGAATAACGCTAGTGAGTGCGTCGCGTAAGCGGGCTAGATTCCAATACGCGATTTGCGGTTGTTGTGCATAGGCATAACGCCGCCCTTGCGCATCGGTGGTATTGGGAGTCCACATCGGGTCGTAGTTTTCCAACCAGCCGTAAGGCCCGTAGTCAATGGTTAGCCCCAAAATCGACATATTGTCGGTATTCATTACACCATGCACAAAGCCAACCCGCATCCAATGCGCGACCATCACAGCGGTGCGTGTGCAAATTTCATGAAACCATGCAATACGCTTGTTGGCAGTTTCGCCTTGTAAATGTGGGTAATCCCGTGCAATGGTGAAATCCACCAGTTGTTCTACCAATTGGGTGTCGCCGCGTTGTGCGGGTAACTCGAAATTGCCAAAACGAATAAAGGACGGGGCAACACGACACACGATCGCGCCCATTTCCGCTTCAGGATGCCCGTCATAGAACATATCACGGATTACCTTATCCCCCGTTGCCACCAAGCTTAAAGCGCGAGTGGTGGGAATCCCAAGGTGGTGCATGGCCTCGCTGCATAAAAATTCGCGAACTGAAGAACGCAACACGGCACGTCCATCGGCACGACGTGAATAGGGGGTAGGTCCTGCACCTTTGAGCTGCAATTCCCAGCGTTCGCCTGCTGGATTAAGGCTTTCACCTAGGCTAATCGCGCGTCCATCGCCGAGCTGTCCAGCCCAATGTCCGAATTGATGTCCACCGTAATTTGCCGCGTAAGGCTGCATTCCTGCCATGAATCGGTTGCCTGCGAAAATCGCTGCAAAATCGGGGTGTTGTATGTCGGTAGTATGAAATCCCAGCAATGTTGCCACTTCAGGTGAATGTGCCAGCAGTTGCGGCTTACTAACGGGGGTTGGGCGTACACATGACCAAAAGGCATCGTATACTTGACGTGGAATATTGATACGGTCGGTATCGCCGGGTAATTCGCGTACAAAGCGATTATCAAAGCTTAAATGGTGCATGGAAAAGCTGCGTCCTTGTCTGGCGGTCAAGCGGGTTGGGATGCTAAGGAAAACAGAAATACGCGCCCGAGTCGAAAAGCCGTAGTGAGTCGCGTGGTTTGCATTGCACGATTTTGTCTTATAATCATACATTCAAACCCCTTCATTTTTCTATTGATTTTCCGGCTGAGTAGTTAGTGCATTATGAAACGATTTCATTGTGTTTGCGGGCAAGAAGTAATGTTCGAGGATACCGAGTGCAGCGAGTGCGGGCGTTTGCTGGGGTTTAGTCCCGAAACACGCGAAATGCTGACTTTATTACCCGAAAATGCAGGCCATTGGTGGGTGAATCGTAAACGCATGAAAATGCGTTCGTGCGCTTTGCGTGATCATCCTGTGGGGTGTAATTGGCTGGTCAGTAAAAACGACAAGCACGAGCAATGTTGTGCGTGCCGTTTGACGCGCACGATTCCTCAGCAAAATATCCCGATTAATGTGCGGCGGTGGACGGTGTTGGAGCGTGCTAAAAAACGTTTGATGTATTCTTTGCTGGCATTAGGGTTGCCGATTGTAAGCCGAGAAGATGACCCAGAATACGGTTTGACCTTTGATTTTTTGGAAGATCAGCGTAGTAATCCACTGATTAAACGCGAATTTGTCTACACAGGACACAATAATGGCGTGATCACCGTGAATGTGGTGGAAGCCGATGATAGTTATCGTGTTACAACCCGTGAGCGTATGAATGAACGTTACCGCACCGTGTTGGGACATTTTCGCCATGAAAGCGGGCATTATTATTGGGATAAGTTGATTAAGGATTCAGAATGGCATCCGCGTTTTCGCCATTTGTTTGGTAGTGAGGAAAGCTATCGGCAAGCGTTAGATTACTACTACAGCAATGGTCCTGCACCTGATTGGCAACGGCGGCATGTTAGTGCGTATGCCAGTTCGCACCCGTGGGAGGATTGGGCAGAAACATGGGCGCATTATTTACACATTATGGACACGCTCGAAACCGCGACAAGTTTTGGGGTAATGCGGCAAATCAAAGGTGCAGGTGGTTTTTATTTGCTGATGCGGGAATGGTGGCAACTGAAATTACTGATGAACTCGCTGAACCGCAGTATGGGGTTGCCGGATGCTTATCCTTTCACCCTGACTAAGCAAGTCATGGTCAAACTGCGGTTCATTCACCAGATGGTGGCAGAGTCAAATACTGTATAGGCTGTTCGTATCTGCCATGTGGGATTCCAAACGCGGCATAGCACGGAATGCGTGATTGAGTTGATTGGCCCATTCGTGACGAATCGCCAGCAAATACGGGTTTTCCGCATCCAGTTTGTAATGGCGAACGCCTGTCCCGAACTGATCACGCGGGTAAATCAGTACTTCAATTGGTGGCCCTACGCTGGCATTACTTTTCATGGTGGAATCCATCGAAATCAGCGAGCAGATAGCGGCATCTTCCAAAGAGGTTTCGCGGGTAATGAAGCGATCCAGAACGGGTTTGCCGTATTTACTTTCACCGATTTGCAAATAAGGCGTGTCAGTGGAAGAGGTAATGTAATTGCCTTGCGGGTAAATCATGTACAAATTCGGCAGACGGCCTTGAATCTGACCACCTAGAATCAGGGTCGCATCGGGTACAAAACCCGTTTGTTCGGTATGTTTACGAATGCGGTTGACGAGCACTTCACCAAGGTACTCAGCGACATCCGCCAGATAGTTCAACGTGTTAATATTTCGCGGGCGATTCTCCTGCACGTCGCGGCGTACTTGTTGAATCACACTTTGTGTTGTTGCCAGATTGCCTGCACTCATAATCACCAGACAACGGTCTGGCGTGGTTTCGCAACGGTGCATTTTGCTATAAACACTAACGTGATCAATACCTGCGTTAGTACGCGAATCAGAAGTCAGCACAAGCCCAGCGTCAAGAGAAATGCCTATACAGTATGTCATGTCGGTTCAGGGTGGTTAAGGTCAGCTTAAGTTATTCGAGTCTGATGATAAGGTCAATGTTCTCTTAAGCCTGTTTTTTGTATAAATGATCATTGTGTCGCTTTTTTGGATAAATTACTTAAATGAAAACATGGTTTATTTCCGATTTGCATTTGGATGCACAGCAACCGGGCGTTAATCGCACAATGTTGGCGTTTTTTTCGACGATTGCTACACAAGCCGACGCATTATATATCTTAGGCGACTTTTTTGAGTATTGGGTGGGTGATGATCAATTAGAGACGGTAATGCCGATTATTCAAGCATTACGGCAGTTAAATGATCGTGGGGTTCGTTTGTATTTTCAGCATGGGAATCGGGATTTCTTGGTTGGAGAACGTTTTGCACAAGCAACGGGCTGCGCTTTATTACCCGAACAAGTGGTGGTGGATTTATACGGTACGCCCACATTGCTCATGCACGGTGATAGTTTATGCACAGATGATGTTGAATACCAACAAGCGCGAAAGCTTTTGCGCCACCCACAATGGCAACAGCAGTTCTTGTCACAGCCTTTGGCAACACGTCTAGCACAAGCGCAAGCCATGCGGGCGCAAAGCCGTGAGTCGATGCAGGGGAAGGCCTACGCTATTTTGGATGTGAATCCTCAAGCTGTGGATGCTGCGCTGCAAACAGCGGGTGTAACACGTTTGATTCACGGGCATACACACCGTCCGGCAGTGCATGAATGGCAGGATGTAACGGGTAACAATTTACAGCGGATTGTGTTGGGGGATTGGCATGAAGATCAACCCAGCTACCTGTGTGTTGATGCGCAGACCACCAAGCTGGTGTATTAGCAAAAGCACCTGCAACAGGAGGTGTGAAATCACGCCTCCTGGCAGTTTGGGCGTTAGATTCCCAGTTCGGCTTTGACCTTTTCGATATTAATGTGACGCACGTCTTTACCTTTAACAAGGTAAACAACGTATTCGCAAATGTTTTTGCAATGGTCGCCGATGCGTTCCATCGAACGTGCGCACCACGTTACGTTCAAACTGTCTTTGATGTGACGTGGGTCTTCCAACATGCGGGTGAATAATTGACGGGAAATTGCGTCAAATTCTGCATCCACTTGATGGTCGTTTTGGATCACCTGCATTGCTTGTTGAATATCCATACGCGCAAATGCATCCAACGTATCACGCAACATGGTTTTAACGTGTTCACCTAAGTGACGTAAACTGTTGTGCAAATCGCTGCTGACACTGGTGGTTTCGGCGATTTCAACCGCGTGACGGGCGATTTTGGACGCTTCATCACCAATACGTTCAAGGTCAGTAATGACTTTGATGACGGTAATGATTAAACGCAAATCGCTCGCTGCTGGTTGGCGGCGGGCAATGATTTCAGCGCATTGTTCGTCGAGAATGACTTCCAACGAGTTGATCTCGTAGTCGGAAAACGCGACTTTCTCACCCAGTTCGCTGTCCTGTTCCAGCAATGCCTTGATTGCGCTGGTGACTTGGGTTTCGACTAAACCACCCATTGTCATGACTTTGCTACGAATGTCTTCCAGTTCCTGATTGTACTGGTGAGAGGTGTGTTGTGTTGTGTTCATATTTTCCATACCCCGTGACCACTCCTTAGCCGAAGCGGCCAGTAATGTAGTTTTCAGTGAGCTGGTGTTGTGGGTTGGTAAAAACCGTTTTGGTATTATTCACTTCAACCAGCTTGCCCAGATGGAAGTACGCAGTCCGTTGCGAAATACGCGCTGCTTGTTGCATCGAGTGCGTAACGATACAGATAGTAAAGCTTTGACGCAATTCGTCAATTAATTCCTCGATAGTTGCAGTGGCAATCGGGTCGAGCGCGGAAGTCGGTTCATCCATCAGGATAACTTCTGGACTAACCGCGATGGTACGCGCAATACACAAACGTTGTTGCTGACCGCCGGATAAACCTGTCCCAGGGGAGGTTAAACGGTCTTTCACTTCGTTGAATAAACCCGCTTTGGTGAGGCTTGCCTCCACAATGTCATCCAGTTCGGCGCGGTTGCTTGCTAAGCCGTGTAAGCGCGGGCCGTAAGCAACGTTGTCATAAATGGATTTGGGGAATGGGTTTGGTTTTTGGAACACCATGCCCACACGCGCCCGCAGTAACACAGGGTCTTGCTCGTTGTCGTGGATGTTTTCACCATCCAAACGAATATCGCCCGTGACTTTACAGCCTGCGATGGTGTCGTTCATGCGGTTCAAACAGCGTAAGAAAGTGGATTTACCACAACCGGATGGACCGATCATCGCAATGACTTCGTTACGACCAATGTCTAAACCAACATCGAAAATCGCTTGTTTGCCACCCGTGTAGAATACATTCACGCCACGGCAACGGATTTTAGTTTGTTGGTCATCCAACAGTGGGTTGCCAACTGTGCCATTAATGTCGTGGGCAAACTCATCGCGTTTGCCTGCATCTGCTTCACGCGAGGTTGACAAGTTAGTTGTCAGGTTCAAAGTTGCTTCTGTCATGGGG
Source organism: uncultured Thiothrix sp. (assembly GCA_964514635.1). Taxonomy (GTDB): domain Bacteria; phylum Pseudomonadota; class Gammaproteobacteria; order Thiotrichales; family Thiotrichaceae; genus Thiothrix. The sequence continues at coordinate 31,241 of CAZEQX010000003.1, read as the reverse complement.
ATCACCAACGTCTCTCAAACTTTTTACGCAATATGATAGCCAGCAAGTTCATGGTGATCATGAATGCTAACAGGATAATAATGGCAGCAGAGGTGCGCTCGGTGAAAGCACGTTCTGGACTGTCTGCCCACAGGTAGATTTGGACTGGCAAAATGGTTGCCGGATCAGTGATGGAATGCGGTACATCCACAATGAACGCTACCATCCCGACCATCAACAAGGGTGCAGATTCACCCACCGCATGTGCCATACCAATGATTGTACCCGTTAAAATACCCGGCATGGCTAACGGTACAACGTGATGAAATACCGCTTGGGTTTTGGATGCTCCCAAACCTAAGGCCGCTTCCCGAATGGATGGCGGTACGGATTTCAACGCCGCACGGCTGGCAATAATAATGGTCGGCAAAATCAATAAGGTTAAAACAAAGCTGCCAACCAGTGGTGAGGAGCGCGGCATTCCAAAGATTTGAATGAAAATCGCCAAACCCAGTAAACCGAAGATAATCGACGGCACAGCAGCAAGGTTATTGATATTGACTTCGATAAAGTCGACCCAGAAGTTATTTTTCGGGGCAAACTCTTCCAGATAAATAGCAGCCATTACGCCAATCGGGAATGAGAACAGCAAGGTCAACGTCATGGTGTAAATCGAACCCATCAACGCGCTCAAAATACCCGCTTGCTCTGGTTCGCGTGAATCGCCGCGACTAAAGAAAATGGTATTCAGTTTGCTTTCTAAACGCCCATCGGCTTCCAGCTTATCCAGCCACGCGAGTTGGAAATCTTTAATGCGGCGATCCGCTTCGGGCGCGTTACGGTCAACATACCCTTTGTGATACATGTCGATTTCATCGTCAGCCAAGACCCACACGGATTGATTAGTACCAATCAATTTAGGGTCAGCCAGAACGAGGCGTTGCAGGTCATAAGGCGCATCGCCACTGACCAACGATTTCAAAGCCTTTTTCTCTTTACGGTCTTCTACATTGGGAATCAACGTCTGCAAGCTGTTATTAACCACGCCTGCGTAATTCGCGGTGCGCAATTGTTCCGGTGTGGATTCCGCAGTAACCCCCAAGGTTTGGGCATCGAGCAGCACATCCAACTTAATGTAAGTACTGGTGAAAGCAGGCAAACCCTTGCTGAAAATGTTGAACATTAACAAGCCAAGGAACAAGATACTTAAGGTTATGGAGGCGATTCCATAAGCGCGGAAGCGTTTTTCGCGTGCGTAGCGTTTGCCCAAACTAGCACGGACTTTTTCAGTATTGGTCATAGCATTGCTCATACAGGCTCTCGCTTAATCGTATTGTTCACGGTATTTACGCACGATATGCAGTGCCACAATGTTCAGAATCAGCGTGACAATGAACAAGGTTAAACCCAACGCAAAGGCCGCTAAGGTTTTCGCACTGTCAAATTCTTGGTCGCCCGTCAACAAGGTAACAATTTGTACGGTAACGGTTGTGACAGCTTCTAACGGATTGATGGTTAAATTTGCCGACAAGCCCGCTGCCATTACCACGATCATGGTTTCACCAATCGCGCGTGAAGCCGCCAGCAAAAATGCACCGACAATCCCTGGTAATGCTGCTGGTAAAACCACTTGTTTAATGGTTTCGGATTTGGTAGCACCCATGCCGTAAGAACCATCGCGCATCGCTTGTGGTACAGCATTGATTACGTCGTCAGATAATGAAGACATGAACGGAATAATCATCACACCCATGACCAAACCCGCCGCTAAAGCACTTTCGGATGCAACGGTTAAACCCATTGATTGACCAACATCGCGAATAAACGGTGCAACCGTCAATGCCGCAAAGAAGCCGTACACAACGGTTGGAATACCCGCCAAAATTTCTAATGCAGGCTTAACATAAGCACGGACTTTTTGGCTGGCGTATTCGGATAAGTAGATCGCTGACATCAAACCCAACGGTACAGCGATGACTAAGGCAATAAAGGAAATCAGTAATGTACCGATAAATAAGGGAATCGCACCAAACGAGCCTGAACCGCCTACCTGATCAGCGCGAATCGCGGTTTGTGGACTCCAGTGTGTACCAAATAAAAAGTCCGTAGCCGGAACACTGCCAAAGAATCGTGCTGATTCAAACAAAACTGACAAGATAATGCCAACGGTGGTCAGGATGGCTATCGAAGCGCAGATAATCATTAAGTACTGTACAACCATTTCCACTTGGTTACGCGCACGGGTTTTGGGTTGTACATAACGCATCCCCAATGCCGCGCCACCAATGGCTAGAGCCAGTACCACAACCGTTTTTGCCAGATTACTAATGGATTGCAGGCGAGAGTATTCTTCCGCCGCCACTTTCATAGCAGGGTCAGCCGTTCCACTTGTGCCTTGTGCGGCGAGGTTGTGAATTTGGTTAGTGAGTAAGCTAATTTGATCCGCTGATTGTGCTTGTAACTCGGCGGGTAAATGCGCCAGTGTCATGTGGGTAATGATCGGTGTGGCAGCAATACTCCATACCAACAAGATAATCAGTGCAGGAATACCACACCATACCGCGACCAAGTAACCATAATAAGCTGGCAGGGAGTGCAAGTCAGTGCCACCACGTTTACTACGCGTGGCGACGGCGAGTGAACGCTTTCGCCCTATGAAGTAGCTGAAGGCAGTCAAAGCCAACAGCAAAAGTAAGATGCCAAGTGTATTCATTAAAACTCCTGATCGGGAAATGTCGGTCAGTCAAGCCCATACATTGAGAAAGCGCTTAGATTGTAGGGGGGGAATATGACAGAATTGTTACAAACGCTTAAAGCTTTTGTAGTAATACCTCGGCTTGTATCAAGGTGATGGGGTCATAAAAAAAGGGAGCGTGTACTACGCTCCCATGATCAAGCAGGTTTAGGTCGTTGCTTTTATAAGTGGAGCATTCTTACTTGAGTGCATTGGCTGAAACAGGTTTCAGAGCAGCGGCAGCAGCGATGGAAGCTGCTTTTTCGCCAGCAGGCAGTGCAACTAAGCCTTTTTCAGCTAAGTAGCCATCTGGGCTGAGTGCTGCATCGCTGGCAAATTCCGCCATGTACTCTTTGATCCCTTTGATTTGATCAACGTGGCTGTTTTTCACATAGAAGTACAGCGGACGAGACAGTGGATAGCTGCCGTTTGCGATGGAGTCATAGCTGATTTCCGCGCCGTCGATAGGTGCAGCTTTCAGCGAGTCTACGTTTTGCTCTAAGAAGCTGTAACCAAAGATACCAACTGCTTCAGGGTTTGCTTGCAGTTTTTGCACGATCAGGTTGTCGTTTTCGCCTGCATCAACGTAATGACCGTCTTCACGCACGGTAGTGCAAGCTTTTTTGAAGGCATCTTCGTCTTTCTTTTTCAGTTCTGGCATACCTTGGAACAACAAGCAGCCTTTGGTCATGCCCAATTCTGCCAATGCGTCGCGTGTACCAGAAGTCGCTGGTGGGCCGATGATTTCGATTTTCACATCAGCCATGCTTGGGTTGATTTGTTTCCAAGTGGTGTAAGTGTTCGGTTGTAATTCACCGTTAGGACCGGTTGGAACGTCTTTTGCCAAGGCCAAGTACAGTTCGCGACGGCTCAGTTTGACTGGAGCAGCGCCTTTTGCTTGAGCGATAGCAATGCCATCGAAGCCGATTTTAACTTCGGTAATGGCATCAACGCCGTTCTTTTGGCACAGTTCCATCTCGCTTTTTTTCATGCGGCGTGAAGCATTGGTAATGTCAGGCGTGTCAACCCCCGCACCTGAACAGAACAGTTTCATGCCACCACCTGTACCAGTGGACTCAACTTTGGGTGCTGCCATACCTGTTTTTTTCGCGAATTGTTCTGCAACGGCAGTAGCGAATGGGTAAACGGTGGAAGAACCAACGATTTCGATATTGTCGCGTGCGTGCGCAACGCCAGATGCAGCTACCAAGCCCAAAGCAACCGCCAGAGTGAGTTGTTTCATTAAAAAGTCTCCTTCAAAAGCAATATCAGCAAACCCAATTGGATTTGCGCGAATCCTAAGGAAATTTAATGACAGTTTTATGGCGGAATTATGACGAAAGCGTGAAATGCATTGCTGGTTAATGCCTTGATTATGATGGTTAATTAACCAGCAAAGCGCGATGACGTTAGCGATTAATGCTCGTCAGAAGCAGCAGAAGGGGGGCGATGATGATTGATTTTATCCATGATGGCATACAGCACACCAGAAACCACAAAGGTCAAATGAATGCCCAGCATCCAAGCCAAATGACGGTCGCTGACGTTATCCACGTTCATGAACGCTTTGAGTAGTTCGATCCCTGAAATGGCAACAATTGAACCAATCAGTTTCAGTTTCAAATCAGTAAAGCCAATATGACCCATCCATTCAGGGCGGTCGGCGTGACCGTGGAGGTCTTCCATTTTTGACACGAAGTTTTCATAGCCACTGAAAATAATAATGATCAATAAATTCATAATCAGGGATACGTCAACAATCGATAACACCCCTGTAATAATGTCATTACCATCGGCCGTCATGATGGTTGCGCCCAATATCCAAGTTTGTTTGAGTGCTTTAATCATCATCAGAATGAGAGCAACGACTAAGGCAAGGTAAACGGGGGCGACTAGCCAACGACTGGTAAACAAGAAATGTTCAAACGCATTTTCAAATTTGTTCATAGGTTCGTTCATCCTTTAATGGCATAAAAGTTGCTGCATTCTTCAAGAAGCTTGTGAAAATGTAAAGGGAAGCGGAAATGAGCCTTAAAAAGCAGTACTTAAAGAGCCGTCCTATCTGCAAAGTCACCTTCCGTATTAGCAAGGATGCTGCTAAGTCTGCCACGGCTATTGCTCTGGCAGGTGATTTCAATGCATGGGATGTGACTACCCATCCCATGACCGCTTTGAAAAACGGGGAGTTTACCGCCGTAGTGGAATTACCCACGAGTATGCCTGAATACCAGTTCCGTTACTTATACCAGCAGGAAGCACAACAACGTTGGGAAAACGACTGGCAAGCAGATGCCTATGTGACCAATGGTTTCGGGGAAGAAAACTCGGTGGTGCGCGTGTAAGCTAAGTGCGCTATAACTCACGGTTTTTTCGTTATTTCAGGATGAGAGCGTTATCGTGAGTTTTGAGCACAATTTCCCGTTTGATCCGACGTATGGTTATGCGTTGGAATCCTTATTACAAGTGGATGCGCCTCGCCCCGTGGCAGATTTCGCGGTGTTTTGGCAACAGCGTTATGCACGCGCTATGCAGGTGCATCCACGCCCTAGTATTACGCACACGGGCCACGCGGATCAGGGCTATGAAATGTATGATTTGCGTTATGAGTCCACGGATGGTTTTACGATTGGTGGTTGGTTAGCCATTCCGCAGCGGCAAGCCGTGACACGGGTGTTAATTATTGGGCATGGTTATGGTGGGCGTGACGCGCCGGATTTTTCCCTACAACCCGCAGGTACAGCTTTATGGTTTTTGTGCTTTCGGGGATTATCACGCAGCCAACGTGCGCCGATTTCGACGAATCCTTACTACCATGTGCTGCACAATATCGACAAACCCAATGAATATTTAATCGGTGGTTGTGTGGAAGATGTGTGGTTGGCTGTATCAGCAGCGGAAGTTTTATTTCCTGCGGCGTGTGGGCATATTGCTTATACGGGGATCAGTTTTGGCGGTGGTATTGGCGCAATGGCAATGGCGTGGGATGCACGAATCCAACGCGCACACTTAAATGTTCCCACGTTTGGTCATCAGCCCTTGCGCTTGCAGTGCCAAACCATTGGTAGTGGAGAGTCCGTGCGTTTGTATGAACAACGCAAAGGTCATGTGCTTGACACATTGCAATATTATGATGCTGCGATTGCGGCGCAATTCATCCAACAACCCATGCACATTGCGGCGGCTTTGTTTGACCCTTGTGTTGCACCGCCAGGGCAGTTTGCGGTGTACAACGCTTTGTCATGTGCAAAGCAGTTATTCATGTTGGAAGCGGGGCATTTTGAATATGCCAATCAAGCCGCACAACAACAGGCATTAATCGCGGAATTGCACACGTTTTTTGCTCAACTTTAGTTAATATTGGGGTGGGTAATGCATCGGGAATACCATCGTTGGCACAGCCCGCGTTTAGGGCGGGTCATGGAACTGCTAGTTTTTGGTCACGCAGGCGCGAAGGTTTTGATATTTCCCACTCGTGATGGTCGGTTTTACGAATACGAAAACTTGCGGATTGTGCAACGTCTTGCCCCGAAAATTAACGCGGGGCAATTGCAGTTGTATTGTGTGGATAGTGTCGATCACGAATCGTTTTATTGTTTTTGGAAGCACCCTGCTGAGCGTATTCGCCGTCATGTGCAATTTGAAGATTACGTCTTGCATGAAGTGATGCCGTTTATGCACAAGAAAAATCATCACCCTTGTACCATTGCGCATGGATGCAGTTTGGGGGCATTTCATGCGGTGAATATTGCTTTGCGCCACCCGCATTTATTTAAAAAACTCGCGGCTTTTTCGGGGCGTTATGATTTAACCTTAGCAGTGGAACATTTTCGTAATCAGTTTGACGGTTATTACGATGAAAATGTCTATTTCCACACGCCTACGCATTTTTTACCAAATCTGACCTGTACGCAACGCTTACACCATTTACGGCGAATGGATATTGTGTTGGTAATTGGCAAAGCAGACCCGTTTTTAAATAATAATCACCAACTCAGCCAGATTTTGCATAGTAAAGGTATTCAGCACCAGTTACACGAATGGGAAGAACGCGCTCATCGTGGTTATTACTGGCGCAAAATGGCACCATTGTATTTGTAGTGGCAGGATTCGAGCTTTCAGTAACCATTCGTAATGATCTTGAATTAGTTTTGTTTATTATTGTTGTCAGGTTTTGTGGGGGAAGTGCTAAATTATTTTGGGGTTTCGTCACATTACTGTCATATTGACTGCGCTAATATTGGCACAAGAAATAGCTGTCATGAAGGGAGTGTCTTATGCAGCGACTTGTGTGGTTATTTGTTGTAATAGGGATGTTTTTTCTGTTTAAGCCTATTTGGGTAAAGCATTATTCGGGTCATGCAGATTTGTTGATTTTGTCTGGTTCGGAGAACAAAGATTTAGAGTTTATTATCCAAGAGTGGGCAAACGAACATAATAAACGAATTGATTTTGTATACAAGGGTAGTGTAGATATTTATCGTACTTTACAACAAGGACAGACAATCCCTTATGATGCAGTGTGGGCTGCTAATCATTTGTGGATTGAATTAGGTGATACGCAAAAAATGGTGCGGCATGAACAATCCATATACCGTTCGCCTGTAGTCTTAGGGGTGCGTCAGTCACTTGCACAGCAATTAGGCTGGGATAAGCAGTCGGTTAAAATTAAAGATATTTTAGCCGCAACAGATACGCAAAAACTGCATTTGGCAATGACTTCAGCCACGCAGTCTAATTCGGGGGCAAGTGCTTATTTAGGTTTTTTGTATGCTATGTCTGGTTATCCCGCGACATTAACAGCGCAAGATTTAAATAATCCTACGGTGCAGGAGAAGCTTAAACGTTTATTTGCTGCAACTGACCGTTCTTCTGGAAGCTCAGGTTGGTTAAGAGATTTGGCGGTGCAACATGCTGAGCGCTTTGATGCTATGTTTAATTACGAATCACTCTTAATGGATGCAAATCGCCAATTGACCCAGCAAGGTAAAGAACCATTTTATGTGGTTTATCCTGAAGATGGCTTGTCTGTTGCGGATAGCCCTTTGGGCTTGATTAATAAGGGTGATCAAGAAAAAGAAACGCTGTTTATTGAGTTGCAGCAATATTTACTGTCATCTAGTGTGCAACAGCGTATTGCAGATACGGGGCGGCGAACTGGTTTATTAGGGTTGACGGTGGATAATCCTGATTCTCATATTTGGAATCCAGCATGGGGCGTGAAAGCCAATATCAATATCGCTTCTATCCCTATGCCAAAACCAGCAGTTTTACAAGAAGCACTGCATTTGTATCAAGATAAACTCCATAAACCAAGCTTGACGATTTGGGTATTGGATACTTCTGGTAGTATGTCAGGTGATGGTATTTATCAATTAAAACAGGCGATGACGACTTTGCTAGACCCAGAACAGGCCAGTCAGTATTTATTACAAGCAGGTGATGACGATATAACGATCGTGATTCCATTTAATGATAAAGTTAATAATGTTTGGACGGTGAAAGGCAAAAATCCAAATGAATCAGCGACTATTTTACAGAATGTACAAGCGTTAGAGGCTGCTGGTGGTACGGATATGTATTTAGGGCTGATTAGAGCTTTAGAACAGTTGCAACCCTATGTAGCACAACATACGTTAGAAAATTATTTACCTGCGGTGGTAGTGATGACTGATGGACGTTCATCTGAATTTAATCATTACGCCTTTCAACAATACGCGCAAAGTCTAGGTTTAATGGGTAACGTTCCTATTCATGCCATTGCATTTGGCGATGCTGACCCAGAGCCGTTGAAGATTCTAACGAATGAATCATTGGGAAAGTTTTTTGATGCTAATGGTGATTTACCCAGTGTATTGCGAGAAGTGAAAGGTTATAACTAAGGGTAGGTGTCGATTGAGGTTAAAGGAATTACCGCGCCAAATTGTAGCGGGTTTGATTGCATCATTAAGTTTTATTGTTGCTTATCTAGGTTTAACGTTAATCTGGTGGTTGGCATTGGGCATGGGTATTGCCGTTTATGCCGCAGCATTATTGCTGATTGAACGTGAACCCGAAGATAATGAGGTGTTTGTTTATGATAATATAACACGGTTTGATATTAATTCTGCTGTGGAATCCTGTCGGCAGGCAGCCGAGCACTTGTATCATGCGAGTCGACACAATCGGATTGATACTGAAACTGCGATAGCGATTGAACGATTGTCTCAACTGGTGGAGGCTATAGGAAACAATTACTTAAGTGATGGGCGTGATTTAAAGCACAGCCGTATTTTTATTAGCCATTACCTACCCAATATGATGGCAGTGGTTGGGGATTATGTTCGTTTAAGTGAACGTACTGTAACAGTTGCATCACAACAACGCTTGCAACAAGTAGGTGAATTAATTCGGGGTTATGTACCGCATGTGCAGAATATGTATGATGCTTGTTTAGAAAATGATTTTGAAAAACTAGAGTTGGAAACTTCTGTATTGGGCGAAGTAATGCGAATTACACAGTCTGCGAATTAAGGAAACTATTATGCGTAAGTGGTTAGGTTTGAGTATTTTACTATTGGTTGCTGGTTTGGTGATGGCGGCAACGCAATTTGATTGGGGGAGTTTGCAGCGGGCAGTACCCATTAAACAGGATTGGGTGAATTTGAGTATTTATTATGGTGGTGAAAAAAGCCGTTTTCTTGCTGATCCAGAAGTTCAGGAGATTTTGGCGCGTTACAAAATTCGTTTGGATGCGGCTAAAGCAGGTAGTATTGAGCAAGTAACGCAGTTACCCATTACAAATAAGGATTGCTTGTGGCCTTCTAATCAGTTTGCGGTGGACTTGGCTCGTCAATCGGGTAAACCAGTGATTTCAGATAATACGGTTTTTAGTTCGGTTGTGACGTTTTACGCATGGCGACCTGTCACAGATGCCTTGATTAAGCTAGGGATCGCCCAGCGCGATAATAACATTGTCACAGTGAATACACAGAAGTTAGTGGCTTTGGTGAAAGATAATAAACGTTGGAAAGAAGATTTAGGTTTAGATATTTATGGCACAGTTAAAATATTCTCTACTGATCCACGTCGTTCTAATTCGGGTAATATGTGGGCGGGTTTATTAGCAGATACTTTGAATGGCGGTAATGTGGTGAACCAGAGCGATTTGCCGCGAGTAATGCCAGATGTTCAGCATTATTTTCAGTCTATGGGGTATATGGAAAGCAATTCAGGGGATGTATTTGAAACCTTTCTGAAACAGGGAATGGGAGCGCACCCAATGATTGTTGGCTATGAAAATCAGTTGGTAGAGTTTGTCTTGGAGCATCAGGAGTACCGTGGTGTTATTCAGGATAAAATAGATATTTTGTATCCAACCCCAACAGTCTTTGTGAATCACCCATTAGTGGCATTAACCAATAATTGCAAGCGTTTAGAAGCGGCTTTGCAGGATAGTCAATTACAACAATTAGCATGGCAGCGACATGGTTTTCGGACAGGATTATTAGGTGTCACCAATAATCCAGAAGTTTTGCAAATGGGTGGGATTCCTGAAACCATTAATCAGATTATCCCTATGCCTGATGGTCGTGTGATGCAACAGATGATGGATGCATTGTAAGTTCACGATTACCGAGTGTTTGGTCTTTTTGCAAGTGCGTGAGTCTTGCGTTATGCAACAAATCCTTAACCTGAGTGAAATACTGTAGTCAAACAGCTTGCGTAAGCTCGCGCCTCAAGTTCTTTCGAGATACACAGATACAGAGGTTGTAGCAATGAGCGAGCAGCATAGCCAACAGAATCTTGTTCAGGCCAATATTGATGCAGATGATATGGGTCATAACACGTCCAATAATCCTTCCTTTGATCAAATCTTAGCTGTGCGCTTAAGCCGCCGTGGTTTACTTAAAGGCGGATTTTCCCTTATGGCGGCATCCGTGCTAGGAACAGGCTTAGTCGCTTGCGGTGGTGGTGGTAGTTCTAGCAGTAGTAGCACGGACAATAACAACAATAGTGGTAACACCAACCCAACCAGTTTGAGCTTCACGCCAGTTGCAAAAAGCTTGGCAGACGCGCTGGTAATTCCAACAGGCTATACCGCAACGGTGTTGTACGCTTTGGGTGATCCGCTCAATAATAACATTGCGGCTTATAAGAATGATGGCACGGATACGGATTTTGATTACCGTGCGGGCGATCATCACGACGGTATGCACTATTTTGGTTTGGATACCAGCACCAATAAATACGCTGCGAGCAATGCGGACGCGGGTTTGTTGTGCATGAATCACGAAAACATGACACAACTGTTCCTGCATACCGCTAGTGAAACCGCAACGGCGCGTACAGCGGCGCAAGTGGATAAAGAAATTGCCGTTCATGGTGTGTCCGTGGTGGAAATTCGCAAGTCCAGTGCCACTTATGCGGTCAATAAAGCTTCAGCCTTTAACCGTCGTATCACTGCTGCTACTACCATAGACATGAGCGGTCCGGCGGCGGGCGATGATATGTTGTTTACCAAGTATTCCCCGACTGGGGTGCAAACGCGCGGTACATTGAATAACTGCGCCAATGGTTACACACCGTGGGGCACTTATTTGACCTGTGAAGAAAACTGGGCAGGTTATTTCAAAACCGACACGGCAGCTTTAGCAACGGGTAAAGAAAAAACATCGCGTACTCGTTACGGCGTGTCTTCAACCGAAGGTGGTTACGGTTGGGCGAATGCAACGCCTACGGACGATAAATACGCACGTTGGAACATTACCGCGACAGGGGCAACCGCAGCGGATGATTACCGTAATGCCGCGAATACGTTCGGTTGGGTAGTGGAAATCGACCCATTTGATGCCACTTCAACGCCGAAAAAACGTACTGCATTGGGACGCTTCGCGCACGAAGGTTGCTGGCCTGCGAAAGCCGTGGCAGGTAAACCATTGGTGTTCTACATGGGTGACGATTCCCGTAACGAATACATTTACAAGTTCGTCTCTGACGCGCTGTGGGATACCGCTGACGTGGGTAAAGGCGTTGCAGCAGGCGACAAATACCTGAATGCAGGGAAATTATACGTTGCGAAGTTCAATGCAGACGGTACGGGTAGCTGGGTTCAACTGACCTTAAGCAATACCAGCATTGCCACTTACACCACTTACACGTTTGCGGATGAAGCGGATGTGCTGATCAATGCACGTTTAGCCGCCGATGCCGTGGGTGCGACCAAAATGGACCGTCCAGAATGGGGTGCGGTGAACCCGCTCACAGGTGAGGTTTACATGACCTTGACCAATAGCGTTTCCAGTAGCAGTGGTCGTGGTGTGAAAACCGCGTTAGATGCTGCCAACCCACGTTATTACACTGATACCAAAGGTACAACAACCAACAAAGGTAACGTCAACGGTCACATCATTCGTTGGCACGAAACGGGTGACAATCACGCAGCGACCAGTTTCCAATGGGATGTGTTCTTGTTCGGGGCGCAAGCGGATGCGGATAGCAATATCAACTTATCCGGTTTGACTGCGGAGAATGATTTTTCCAGCCCAGACGGTTTGTGGTTCAGCCAAGCCAGCCAAGGTTTGTTGTGGATTGAAACCGACGATGGCAACTACACTGACGTGACCAACTGTATGTTATTAGCGGCAATTCCGGGCAAAGTGGGTGATGGCGGTGCGAAATCCGTGGTGAATAAAGCCGTTCCGACCAATGCAAATGCTGATCAAACTGTTACCACTTACGCGGGTAAGACTTTAGCAACCACGCAGTTAGCCCGTTTCTTGGTGGGGCCAAGCGGTTGCGAGATCACAGGGATTGCTGAAACACCAGATGGCAAAGCTTTGTTCGTGAATATTCAACATCCGGGTGAAGACACCACCAGTTTGGCTGACCCAGCGGCCTTCCAAAGTCATTGGCCTAGTGGTGGTACAGCACGTCCACGTTCCGCGACGATTGTGATCACCCGTAATGACGGTAGTAAAATTGCAGTTTAAAAGGGCTAAATCTTGTCGATTAGGGATGCAGCACCGTGCAATGGATTGCACCACTGTAGGGTTTCTCCCAGACGAGTCACAGACAATGGAATCCTAACAATAAGTCATTGAGCCAGTGTGAGCACAATAATAACTGTGAAGTGCAAAACAAGAATAAATCCTCAGCAAGCCCAGTGAAAACTGGGCTTTTTCTTTGCAAATTACTGTATTTAAACCAGTTTGTAACAAAGTTGCCATCAAGTCTTCAAACAACCACGTTAGGATGAGGCACTCTTTACGGGTCTTAAAGTAGTGGGTTGCTACCGATGTTGAAACGTTATTGTTACACCGTGTTATTCAACTTGTGCGTACCGTGGTTGGTATTGCATTTATTGTGGCGCAGTCGTCGTTTACCTGCGTATCGCCAACGTTTGGAGGAGCGTTTTGGTTATGTCGCCAGACGTGATGCCGCACAGCCTTGTATTGGTTTGCACGCTGTTTCGGTGGGGGAAATCATGGCGGCCAAACCTTTGATCAAAGCCTTGTTGCGTGAAACCACCGTGCAAGTGTGGATCACCACCACCACGCCCACGGGTTCGGCGATGCTCGAACAGTGGTTCAGCAGTGAAATGCACAGTGGGCGCGTTTTGCACAGTTATTTGCCTTACGATTTGCCTGATAGCATTGGGCGATTTTTGCGCCGTGTGCAACCCTGTTTGTGGTTAGTGATGGAAACGGAAATCTGGCCGAATTGGTATCGAGCGTGTGCGAAACGCCGCATTCCCTTGTTATTGGTGAATGCGCGGTTATCCGCAAAGTCGTTGCGCGGTTATCAACAAGTTGGTGGTTTGATTCGTTCAACGCTTGCGGATGTATCGACTTTGGTGGCGCGTAGTGCGGCGGATGCGGATGCTTTCCAACAATTGGGCATGAATCCGGCGCGAATTTTGGTGGGGGGTAATGTGAAATTCGACCTTAGCGTGCCTGATGGTTTAGCAGCACAAGCACAACATTTGCGCCAATCATGGGGAAATTCCCCCGTTTGGGTGGCAGGCAGCACGCACGAAGGCGAAGAAAAACAGATTTTGGTGGTGTATCAGCAGTTACGCCAAAGCCTACCGGATTTGAAACTGGTCATTGTGCCGCGTCATCCGCAGCGTTTTGCCGAGGTTTTTGCCTTGTGCCAACAATGGGCGACGCTGCATGACTGGCAAGTCATTCGCCGCAGCGAATCTGCCACGTTACCTGCGACAGCCGATATGGTATTAGGCGATACCTTGGGGGAATTGTTAATGTGGTATGCGTTAGCGGATGTGGCCTTTATCGGTGGGAGTTTGGTGGAACACGGTGGGCATAATCCTTTGGAAGCGGCTGTTTGGGGTGTGCCGATAGTGACAGGGCGTTATACCACTAACTTTGCCGATATGTTCCCTGATTTGTGTCGTAGCGGCGGCGCGATTCGTGTCGATGGCTTGGTGCAACTTCAACAAGCAGTGCTGATGTGGCTGCAAGATGACGATGCGCGGCACTGTGCGGGGAAACAAGCACGTCAGTTTGTTTTAACGCATCAAGGTGCTACGGCGACCATCATGCAATGCGTGCATAATTACCTTGCGCATCGTTCCCCTTCCACAGCGACTACGCTCCATGACCCAGCTATTGCTTATTAAAACGTCTTCAATGGGGGATGTGATTCACATGCTCCCCGCTTTGAGCGACATACAGCGGCATTGCCCTGCTGTGCAAGTCGACTGGGTTGTGGAAGAGGCATTCGCGGCGATTCCAGCGTGGCATCCGCAAGTGCGGCGCGTGATTCCGGTGGCATTGCGCCGCTGGCGTAAACAGGGCTGGTGGAAAGCACAGACCCGTCAGGAATGGCAAGGTTTTACCCGCGACGTGCAACATGCCCATTACGATGCGGTATTGGATACGCAAGGGCTGCTGAAAAGTGCGTGGTTGGCGTGCTGTGCGCGGGGCAAGCGTTACGGTTATGACCGCCGTAGTATCCGCGAACCGTTGGCGAGTATTGCTTATCAGCAGCATTTTGCGGTGTCGCGCCAGCTTCATGCGATTACGCGCAATCGCTTACTAACTGCGCAAACCTTGGGCTACGACATCCAACACACGCCGCTGGATTATGGCATTGCTCAGCAAACTTTTACGACGTTTCCCGCGTTGGTTGGTATTGATTTTCAGCGCACAGCGTATGTGTTGGCTTTGCACGGTACGAGTCGCGTGGAAAAAGAATGGCAGGAAACGCAGTGGCAAGCCTTATGCGCGGCAGTGACAGCGCAAGGGGTTGCGGTGTTGTTGCCGTGGGGCAATGCGCGTGAGTTCGAGCGGGCGCAACGTTTAGCCGCGATGAACCCTATGGTGCAGGTTTTACCGCGTTGTTCGTTGCTGGAATTAGCCAGCGTCTTGCAACACGCACGCGCAGTTATTGGTATGGATACGGGGTTAATGCACCTTGCGGCGGCGTTGAATCAATCCGGTTTCGCGCTGTATCCTGTCACTCAACCGGATTTAACGGGCGTGTGTGGCAATGCGGCTTTCCCTAAAACGCTACACAGCATAGCGGGTGCAGACACCCATGATACGGCGGGAGTTATCCAGCGTTTGCTGGCGGTTTTGTCGACGGAATCAGTACCTGACTTAACGCCGCCAACCACGGCAACGCTTTAAGTTTCGGGGGCATTTCCCGCGAACGTGCTAAACGTGTTTCCAATTGCGCTTTAACGTGCCCCCATTCGGTATCCAAAATACTGTAAATAACGGTATCCCGAATAACACCGTCGGGCATAATAGCACTACGACGCAATACGCCTTCACGGGTTGCGCCGAGTTTTTCCAACGATTGTTGTGAGCGTGTATTCCGAATATCGGTTTTGAATTGCACGCGCAACATACCCGCTGTTTCAAATGCGTGGCGCAATAATAAATACTTGCATTCCAAATTCACACCCGTGCGGTGGTAATGGGTGTCATACCATGTCCCGCCAATTTCCAGCTTTAAATGCTTCTGACAAATATCTCGAAAACGGGTGCAACCAATCGCTTTATTCGTGCTCTGATGAATTACCGCAAATGGCAAATCCGTTCCGGCTTCGCGTAGCCGAATGGCATTGGTAATAAATGCTTCTAAATAGCTAGGCTCTGCTAAGTTGCCGTAAAACATATAACGCCATAAGTTTTCATCACGCGCTGCATACAATAAATCGGGCATGTGCCATTCGGTCAATGGTTCGAGACGAATTAAATGCCCCTGTAAAGTCAGTGGTGGCAATGT
Source organism: uncultured Thiothrix sp. (assembly GCA_964514635.1). GTDB lineage: Bacteria > Pseudomonadota > Gammaproteobacteria > Thiotrichales > Thiotrichaceae > Thiothrix. The sequence continues at coordinate 15,295 of CAZEQX010000003.1, read as the reverse complement.
CATAATCATGCCCTCCTATCGTGGTGATCGCGTAATACCGTTTGAATGGTTTGATGTAAATGTTCAACGACATTATCCCAGCTCAATTGACTGGCGGTTTGTGCTGCATTTGTCCCTAAAAATTGGCGTAGTTCCGCTTGTTGAGCTAATTGCACAGCCGCTTGAATAAAAGCATCATTGTTATTAAAGGGGACTTTGCAGCCATTTTTCTCGGCTTGGATGTATTCGCGTGCCGCTGCGTAATCAAACGTGACCACGGGTAAACCACTGGCCATCGCTTCTACCACCACATTGCCAAAGGTTTCACTCATGCTGGGGTATAGAAATAAATCACAACTGGCGTAATGTTCTGCTAAAACCTTACCTGTTTGCATTCCCACGAATAAACAATCGGGGTATTGCGCTTGTAAGCGTTTGCGTTCAGGGCCATCACCGACCAATAAAAATTTCGCATCAGGCACAACTTGCTGAATCGCACGAAAAGCTTGGAAAGCCAAGTCCAAATTTTTCTCTTGCGCCATTCGTGTAACCAAACCCACCAATAATTGTGAAGGTGCTATACCTAACTGCTGGCGTAAGGTTTCATTGCGTTGTTGTGGGTTAAAAAGCTGGGTGTCAATACCACGCTCTAATAAACCTAATTTCGCGTAACCGCTGGCAGTTAATTGCTGTTGCAATTCACGAGTTGGAACAAGTGTGACTAATGTCTGATTATGCACATGGCGTAAATAACGTTTGGCTAAATTAAAAAAACCACTCAAACGATAATAACGGCTGTATTGATCAAAGTTAGTGTGAAAGTCGCTAATGGTAGGGATGTTTAATTTTTTGGCCGCTTTCATTGCCGAATAACCCAATGGGCCTTCGGTAACAATTTGGACAATATCGGGACGTTGTTTTTTCCACAGGCGTTTTAATAGGTTGTATTGTGGAAAGCCTAAACGCACTTCTTTATAAAAAGGTAAAGTCAAACCATTAACCAAGTGTTCTTGTAAACCTTGTCGCTCGCGCTGGCTTTCTTTTTCATGTTGGCGCGGACGAATCAATTGGATTTGATAACGCCCACCTTGATGTAAACCGTCGACTAAACGGCTAATAGTATTAGCAACCCCATTAATTTCGGGTGGCCACGTTTCGGTAACAACGCTCAAGCGTGTTGTGGAATGAATCAATGTCAGGTTTGTCATTAGGGTGGCAATACGGTTTACAGTCGATATTGCCAGTTATTTTGCAAAGCTAATACTGCAAGGGTATGTCAGTTTTATGACAGTTGTATTTAAATAGTGGGAATGCTATACACTGTTGGAGTGATTTAATTAAATGGGCGAGGAACTTAACATGGATACGATGCAATATTCACCGAGATGGCTGGGTATGGGGACAATGTTCGGGATTTGTCTGGTAATGAGTTTAACAGGTTGTGACTCTTTGCCAAATTTACCCACGCCAGAACCGCCACCTACACAGCCCAATGAGTGCCCTAGTTGGGCTGCTAACCAAACCATCACGGTTACTCAGAATACGACTTTGCCTAAGGGCTGTTATTATAATAAAGTGAGTTTTGTGATTCAGGATTCTAATATTACCTTCGATTGCAATGATGCGATATTAAATGGTTCTGGTTTTGCGAATAAGAACCCAGATTTTATCCCTTATGCTGAGGCGAACTTACCTGTTAATATTGCATTTCAGATTGTTTCACCTGAAGGTCGGGCCATTAGTGATATTACCATTCGGAACTGTCAAATAAAGAATTATGTCGATGGTGTGCGCATTAAAAGCGTATTAAATAATGCAACCATAGCACAATTAAAATCCGCTGGCGATGGTGTTGCTATAGAGGAGGGTTTGCGTAAAGGCGCACCACAAAATATTCAGTTGCAAAACTTAAACATTACGGATTCCCACAAGCATGGGGTTTATCTGGATCGTTATGTGCATCATGTTGCCATTGTGAATGGCAGTATTAAAAACTCAGGAAACAGTGCGATTTATTTAGAATCCGGCACACAAAATATCAGTGTTCGTCAGATGTTATTAGAGCATAATGGGCATAGTAGTTATGACCGCGATAAGAAAATGAGCCTGCCGCGTTTGGGTGATGCGCAGCGTGAGGCAATTGCGGTGGATTCATCAGCGAATAATGAAATTGTGGGTAATACGTTCCGCGATAATGCGGGTGGTGGTGTGTTTTTATATAAAAATTGTTATGAGAAACATACCGAAGCACCTCAAATGCCACGCCTGCAACACAGTGATAATAATGTGATTAGTGATAATCAGTTTTTTGATGAGGAAACAGGAGTTTGGATTGCATCACGTCAAAGTCGTGATTTAGCCAGTTTTAATTGCGGTGATCCGGTTGTTTACCGTGAGGCGGGACAACAATTTTATGAGGATTTTGCAGAACATAATCGAATTAGCGGCAATACTTTTACCAATGTAGAGGCGGGTGTGAAAGTTGAGGATGATAATAACCAAGTGATTAACAATCGTTTCATGGGTAAGGGTGACGTGGATATTCAAGTGGGGTCGCGTGTGCGTTCTGCGCTGAAACACCCTGTACAAGGTGTGGATTTAAATGGCAATGTGCACCAGTCGAGTAGTCACCCTGCGGTTGCAGTACTGCCGCTGAACTAGTTTTTGATAATAATATGATTTCTATGGTGTTTCCCTGCGGTTTTTCCGTGGGGATGAGGGCTTGTAGTATTTCTATAATTGAATTTATTTATCCAAACAGTTAGACTATCAGTAATAATTATAAATATAGATTGGGCTGAGTTTTGTGTATTAACAATCATAAAGATAATGGAATCAATACCATGATTAACTCGCGCCCTGTAGAGGGTTCTGTTCGGCGGTTGTACCATTGGCTTTGGCTCGGTGTGTTGCTGATGATTTTCGGGCAAGCTTCTGCGTTCGCTGCGAACTGTACCGCAACCTACAACCACACTGTATCGGCTAGTAGTTCAGCAAACTTCAACCTCAATTCCGGTGAGGCCTTAAAAATCGCTGCTGGAACTTACACTGGGAATGTCAATAACTTTTCCAGTGGGGCGACGATTTGCGTGGAAACGGGTGCGGTGTTTACGCCATCGACCCTGAATAACGCGGCGGGAACAATAAAGAACTATGGCACGGCTAACTTACAGACATTCTCTTATAATGCAGGCACGGTAATTGATAACTACAATACCCTGACATTTACTGATGGACTGAATACAAACGGCGCGGTGACGTTTAAGAACCGTTCCGGCGCAACCATGACCATGAATAATAGTTTTCAGTTGGGTAATAACTCGGTACTGACGAATGATGGTGTCTTGGTAGCAAAGCAAGATTTCAATACACAAAGCGGCACGACTTTAACCAATAATTACCGCATGGAACTAGAGGGTAATTTCAACCCCAGCGGTGTGGTGAATAACTATGGTCGGGTTTTCGCGAAAAAATTCATGAATATTAACTCCGGCTCGACACTGACGAACTACTGTTCTTTGGTATCGTATGATGGTTTTAATAATAACAGTGGTAATACGGCTAACTTTGGTTTTATTGTGATTACGACCGCAAGTGGTGGTATTGGCGGGGCGTGGCAGAATAATGCAGCGTTTTATAATCATAACACGGGCACAATCGCGGGTGGCGATTTTACCAATAACAGTACGTTGACAACGGCGGGAGCGTTTATTTTCTCCGGCACGACACGCAATCAAGGGACATTCAAGGGTACAAGTACCACAGAAACCATTAATTTCTACGATGAAACGCAAACGGGTTCGCAGATTTTCGATTATCAGAATGTGATGCCACAAAATACGGTGCGCACGTCGTTTGCCCACCCGACGGCGTTGTCGTCGGTAGACAGTTGTTCTAGTGCGTATAAGGCCTTCGCGCCCCCCGTGCGACGTGATTATAGCGATGCGCCCGCGACCTACGGGAGTGCAAGTCATGTGGTGGATAGCACCTTGTACCTTGGTAGTAAAATGCCAGATGCGGAATCTGTGGCTCTGTTTTCTCGCAATGCTTATGGTGATGAAAACAATGGCACGGCTGATGAAGATGGCGCACCTAGCGAATCAGAAAGTTATTACACGCCACTGTTCCCGATTCTGAAAATGACGGCGACCAGTTACGCCGTGGATATTCACGCAACTAATGCGACCACGACGGATGCGACATTGTATGCGTGGATCGATTTCGACCAAAGCGGCACATTTGAGGCGGATGAAGCGGCTTCAGTGCTTGTGCCTGCGAATCGTTATGACACGACGGTAACTCTCACTTGGTCTGCGATTCCAATGGATATTAAGTTGGGGACAACGTTTATTCGGTTGCGTTTGACCAATGATTCAGGGGTTTCAACCAGCGTGCCGTTTAGCGATGCGGGTATCGGTGAGGTGGAAGATTTTGCCTTGGCGGTGGCACAAGCGATTCCGCCGGAAAGCCCGAATGTGACCGTGGTGTTGGATGATACCGCCGTTTGTAGTACTGAGTTATTTCATGATGATTTCAATGATTTAACAGAAGATACCGCATGGGGCGCAAATGTGGCGGGAAGTTCAGCGATTCGTAATTGGGATCGTGCGGGTGGTGGTACGGATACTTACGCCTATGTGCGCAATGTGAGTGCGTATGGTTTAGGTTTGGGTATGTATTTTGGTAATGGTGCGGTGCGCCGCATTTCGCCTGCGATTCCTGGCGGTTTTAGCTTTGATGCGAATGGTCGGTTATTGAATACCATTGATGCCATTGAAATTCGCGATAATGTGGACGATTACACGCCCAACTCCGTGAGTTACGAATCTGATTGGGGGCCTTATCCGGTCATGTTATCGCGCACTTTTGCTACACAAGCGGGCAAAAAGTATCGCGTGTATTTCGATGCCGTTCCCGAACCCGCGAATAATTACAACGGTTGGAAATCCGGCATTATGCGGATCGATACGCCCAGTGGTTCGGCGCATTTCCGAGCACCTGGCGATACAGAAGGGGTGAAACATTACCGCATTGAATTTACCGCGAATGCTGCCAGCTCAACGATTAGCTTTGTGAATTACGGTCACTTCAGTTCAGCGGATAATGGTTGGTGTCAACCGACTTCGATTTGGGGCGCGTGGTGTACCGTCGGTGGTGATGCGGTGGGTAAATACGCGAATGAGCTGATTATTGATAATGTGAAAGTGGCAGCAACGTCCAATTGTCAACCAGGCAGTATCAGTGGAACGGTGTATCGCGATACGAATGCAAATAAAGCGTTTGACAATGGTGAGGCAGGGCTGAAATCCATTACCGTGAATTTGTATAACGATGCTGGAACGCCTGCGATTGTGGCGGATGATGTTTTAGTCGCCACGACCAGCACGGCAAACGATGGTAGTTATGGTTTTAGTGATGTTGACCCCCTACAAGGTTATCGTTTGGAAGTGGATACCGCAGATACCGATTTACCCAATTCGTTCTTAATCGGCACGACTAACCCGCTAACGGGCATCACTGTAACCGCAGGTGGCACAACCGCAAATCAGAACTTTGGTTTTTATTCGCCAAACCAAGGGGATGTGAGTGGTAAAGTTTTTGATGATGTGAATTACGGTGGTGGTGCAGGGCGTGCATTAGGCACAGCCGGAACAGCGGGTGTTAATGGTGCAACGGTTGAGTTGTACAATGCCAGCGGTGCATTAACTGCCACCACGACCACGACTAGCGACGGTTCTTACAGTTTCGCAGGGCAAAGTAATGGCAGTTATTATGTGCGGGTGGTGAATGGTTCGGTGAAATCCTCACGCAGCGGCTCGACGGGTGCAGAACGCGGGATTCAAACTTTCCGTACCGATGGCAAAACAGCGGTAACGCATGAGGTTGGGGGGCGTAAACCTGCCAGCGTCGATGCGCCTGCCAATACCACAGGATTAACGCTCAATACCACGACTTTCTTGTTCTCTGACGGTGCGGTGGCGCAATCTGTCCAACCCATAACCATTACGGGCAATGCGTCGGGGGTGAACTTCGGTTTTAACTTCAGCACGGTGGTGAATACTAATGACAGCGGACAAGGTTCGTTACGGCAGGGTATTCTCAATATCAACCTGTTAGCGAACACTGGGTTGGCACAGGTTGGGCAAAACAATGTGTACGGTTTGGATAGTGGTGTCACTAAAGAGGTGCTGCTGTTTAATATTCCTGCCAGCGGTGATCCATTAGGGCGTGCTGACAGTTGCGGCGGAACGGTGTGTAAGATCACTGTGGCAAGCGAATTGCCTACTTTAACTGCTCCTGCGATTGTCGATGCGACCACCCAACCGAATTACGTTGCCGGAACACCGGGTATGCCATTGATTCACCTTGTTCCTGCGACAGGGCTGGACGCACGCGGCTTTGTGATGGGGTATTTAGCCCCTGATAGTACCTTGCGCGGCGTGGCGATCACGGGTTTCCGCACGAAAAATTCCAACCGTGGTTTAACCGTTGAAGGCGAACGCAGTTTGGTGGAAGCGAACTACATCGGTTTAACACCCGCAGGTGTGGCAGATGGTAATGGCAATGGCATTGAGTTGGCTTATACCCAAAGTGCGGTAATAGGCGGTAGCAGTGCCGCGCAACGCAATGTTATTTCGGGTAACAAAAGTCTGGGGATTTTCCATAACACAGGTGCAGCGGGCAGTACGATTCAAAATAACTTTATTGGTACAAACCCCGCAGGTACAGCGGCTATTCCTAATGAAAGCAGCGGTATTGATACTGAAGGCGGTTCATCCATTAAGATTCTCGATAATGTGATTGCCGGAAACCTAGGCAATGGGGTCGAACTCGGCTTTAGCGGCGGTACGGGCGGCGTGGCGAATGCCATCATCAAAGGTAATCGCATTGGTGTGGGCATTACGGGGGAGGCCTTAGGTAACGGCGGCCCTGGTATCATGAACTACGGTGGTTCGAGCGGGCATCAAATCAGTGAAAATATCATCGCCAATAACACCTTGGGCGGGATTCGTTTCTACACCACGAACATTGGCAATATTGTGATTAGCCAAAACAGCCTGTACGCCAATGGCAATTTGGGTATTGACCTGAATAATAACGGGGTGAGCGTCAACGATGCTAACGACGTGGACGTAGGGGCAAATGCGGTGTTGAACTTCCCGATGTTGTCTTCCGTGACCCTTCTCAATGGCAATATGACGCTCAATGGTTGTGCGCCAGCCGGAGCAAAAGTGGAATTGTTTGAAGCCGATGTCAGTACAGGCGGTAAGGCCAAAGTCGGTGATAATAAAGTCGGTAAAACCAAAGACTACGGCGAAGGGCAAACGTACCTAGGCAGTTTTGTCGAAGGTAGCAGCGACGATACCAATAGCAGCGATTGTGCTTTAGCAAGCGATACCGATGGCAATACGCAAACAGGCATGAAAGCGTTTAGCATCGTCATGGCTAAACCCGATGCCGTGGTAATGGGGGATTTACTCACTGCTACTGCAACCGTTAGCGGCACTGGCACGTCGGAATTTGCGCCTGTGTTAGCGATTACGCCCCCGCCTGGGATTTCTGGCAAAATTTTCGACGACGTGAACTACGCAGGTGGTAATGGGCGCGAATTGGGCACAAGCGGAACGTTAGGTGTCGCGGGGACAACCGTGGAATTGTACAACGCAGCGGGTGCTTTACTCACTTCCAGCACCAGCGCAACGGATGGCAGTTACACCCTCACTGGAGTTAGCAGTGGTACTTATTATGTGCGGGTGGTGAATGGTTCGGTGAAATCCTCACGCAGCGGCTCGACAGGTGCAGAACGCGGGATTCAAACCTTCCGTACCGATGGCGTTACCCCTGTGCTGACAGAAATTGGCGGGCGCAAACCCGCCGTCGTGGATGCGGAAGCGAACACCACAGGGCAAACCTTGAACACCACCACGTTTGTGTTATCCGGCGGTGGACAAGCACAATCCGTACAACCCGTTAGCGTGTCGGGTTCGAGCGTTGCAGGGGTGAATTTTGGGTTTAACTTCAGCACGATTGTGAATACCAATGACAGTGGTCAGGGTTCGTTGCGTCAGTTTATCCTCAATAGCAATGTATTGGCACAAAACGGTGTTTCACAAGACTTACCCAGCAGTTTGAAAACCGAATACGGTGCGGGTAAAGAAGTTTCCATTTTCATGATCCCGAACGCGGCGTTAAGCAGTGGTGTGGCGATTTTTACCCCTGTATCGGTACTGCCTGCCAGTATTAAAAGCAATGTGATTTTTGATGCGCGTACCCAAACTTTGAATATCGGTGATACCAATGCTGGAACAGTGGGGGAAACCTTGAGCGCGGGTGTGGACAGTTTAAGCGTTAAACCCGTGAATCGCCCCGAAATCGCATTGGATTGTTCTGCCGTACCTGCGGTGACGGGGGCGGCGGAATACTGCATGACGGTGAGTGGAACGGGGGCGTATGTGCGTGGCTTTGCGTTTTATGGTGCAAATACAGGGACATTGGACGAACCCAGTGCCGCGCTGTATGTCGCATCCACCGCAACGGCGAATATCAGTGGTAACTTATTTGGCACAATGGCAGACGGCACAGAACCCGTTTGGTTGAAACAAAACCGCCGCATGGGTTTGATGGTGGAAGGCAGTGCAGCCGTTGGGGAAAACTATTTCGCCTACAACGGTTATGGCGCGGCTTTTAAGGGTACGCAAGCGATTAATTCCAGCTTTATTGCCAACCAAATGAATTACAACGGGCCGAATCTGGAAAAAGACGCGCTAAACGGTTTGGAGGACGGTGATGCGTTAGCCATTTTTGCAGGCGCGGAAGTGATTATTGTTGGCAACCACCTACAAAATAGTCGCGGTAAATCCAGCAGCGGTAATAGTGGTGGCAATGGCAATATCGACCACGGCAATTTGATTGAAGTGGCGGGTGCGGGTAAAGCCACCATCACTAATAACACCTTGATCAATGGTTTTACTGCTAACGTGGGGATTTACGACGGTTCGCAAAATGTCACGGTGACGTATAACGTGATTACCGCTGCTCGCGGGACAGGTTCTTCGCCAACGGGGACGGGGGTATTGGTAAACCCAGAAGGCGCAACCCCCAGCGCGGTATTGATTAGCCGGAATAGTATCTACGCGAATAACGGTTTGGGGATCGACCTCGACCCAGGTAATCAATCGCAAACAGGCAACCGCGTGACGAAAAACGATTCGCATGACTCGGATCACGGTCCGAATGAGTTATTAAACTTCCCCTTCTTTACCGAAACCACGCTGCAATACGGCAAACTGGTCTTAGCAGGTTGTGCGCCAGCGGGTGCGACGATTGAATTGTTTGAAGCGGATGTCAGCCCAGGGGGGACGGATGCCGAAGGCGCGAATAAATTCGGTAATGCCAAAGACTACGGTGAAGGGCAGTTCTACTTAACCAGTTTGGTCGAAGGTTCAAGTGGTGATACGGATAGCAGCGAATGTGGTCATATTTCCGATTCGGACGGTAATAATAACCGTGGCATGGCGGCATTCCATTTCTTGATTGCCGTGCCTGATCGCATTGTCGCAGGTGATAAACTGACCGCAACTGCCACCTTAGCAGGCATCGGTACATCGGAATTTTCCCTAGTGAGTGATGGGATTACTACCGTGACGTATCATCTGTCGGGTACGGTCTTTGAAGACGTGAACTACGGCGGTGGTGCAGGGCGTGCGTTTGGGACAGCAGGTACAGCGGGAATGAATGGTGTAACCGTGGAGTTATACGATGCCAGCACGGGTGAAGCAAAACAGACCACCACGACCGCCAATGACGGAACGCAGGACGGACGCTACACCTTTACGGGCGTTGGCGTGGGCAGTTATTACGTTCGGGTTGTGAACGGTACGGTGAAATCCACGCGCACAGGCGGCAAAACCAGCGAAGTGGGGGTTCAAACGTTCCGCACGAATGGCTCAACCGCAACAACAGCGGAAATCGGTGGGAAACACCCTGCTGAGGTCGATGCGGCGGCACAACAAGGTGCATCGGTGCTCAATATCACCACGTTTATGTTTGAAAAAGGTCCATTAAACGGCACGTTCGTACAGACTCTGCAAAAAGTGGATGTCGGCGATAATGATGCTACGGGTGTGGATTTTGGCTTTAACTTCGATAGCATCGTGAACACTAATGACACAGGGCAGGGGTCATTACGACAAGCCATGCTCAATGCGAACCTATTGGGTAATGATGCGAGCCTAGCACAAACAGGTTTAACCGCTGGTAAGGAAAACCTCTTGTGGCAACTCACCACAACGGATGCGAACTATAACGCGGTATACAACTATTGGAGCATTGCGCTGAAGTCGGCATTACCAAACGTGACTGCACCTTTGCAACTCAATGGCGCATTGCAGGCGGGGTTTGTGGATAAACCCGTGATTGAGCTGCTGGGCAATAATGCGGGGAATGGCGTACACGGTATGACCTTAGCCGCAGGTAGTGATGGTAGTGCGATTAAAGCACTGGCGATCAACCGTTTCAGTGGGGTAGGCATTTACCTCAATGGCAGCAATAACAATACCCTGCAAGCAAATTACCTTGGGATTAACCCATCAGCACAAGGCGCAAGTGGTAATGGTGGCGGGATACGTTTGGATGCTTCCAGCGGTAACTTGATTGGTGGCACGGAAACCAATAAAGCCAACCTCATTACCGCGAACACGGGGGCGGGTGTGGCAGTGCGTACTACCTCAAACCGCAACAGCATTTTGGGTAACAGTATCTACGACAATAGCAATGGTTTGGGTATTGACCTTAACGGTGATGGTGTAACAGCAAACGATACGAAGGATACAGACACAGGCGCGAATGATTTGCTCAATTTCCCCGAAGTGAAAATGAACTCATTTGGCACGAACGGAACGCGCATTGTAACGTATGATTTTGATCTGGATGTTCCTGTCGGGAGTTATCGTGTGGAATTTTTCGCTAATGATGCGCGTGATCCATCCGATTATGGCGAGGGGAAAACTTTCCTAGGCTATAAAACTATCGAGCACAAAGGTACGGGTGCAGCGAATTTCAAAGGCACGTTCAATGCTAACCAAACCGTCGCAAGCGATACACTGATTGCCGCAACCCTCACCGCGAAACTATCGGACGGCAGTTATGGTGCGACTTCGGAGTTTTCCGGTGTGAAAGCGGGCATTGATACCACAGTTTGCACCAGCCTGATCACTGGCACGGGTGCAGACATGATGATTGATGAAAACGCCAGCCCTATTAGCTTACTAGAGGCAAAAGACGCAAGTGGGAATCCGATTACTTACGTTATTAGTGGGGGCGCGGATTCGCACATGTTCCACCTAACTGCTCCTGTTAGTGGCGCGACATTGGATTGCACAACCTTGGAATTTGCTGACGATGATATTGTGGTGACGAAATCGTTACCAACGGTGCGTGCCAATAGCCAGATTCCTATCGGGGATTACGAAGTACCGCAAGACAGCGACCGCGACAATGTTTATGACCTGCAAATCACGGCAACGGATGCGCAAGGGCAAAAATATGTGCGTGATTTGCGCATTACGGTACAAAATGTCAACGAAGCGCCATTAATCACCACAGCGGCGGCGGTCAACTTCACCGAAGACACGAACACAGCAGTGGTCGACATTAATGCCCAAGACGAAGACGGTGACAAAGAAGGCAGTGGTTTAAGTTACCGCATTAGCGGGGGCGCGGACCAAGCCTTCTTCGCGGTGGATGCGTCAAACGGTGTGCTGACATTCCGTGCTGTGCCGGATTATGACGCGCCAAATGATGCGGGCAAAAACAACACCTACGAAGTAGCGGTCAGTGTGACTGACAGCGAAGGTTTAAGCGTGAGCAAAACCTTTGGCATTACCGTGCTGAACAATACCGCAGATGATGGTGTGAAAGTGCAAGTACGCGCCTTATTACAAGGGGCTTACAACAGCAAAACCGAGTTAATGGCAACCACGCTGCATCAGGCGGGTTTGTTGCCTGCATCGCAACCTTACGCCGCTGCACCGTTTAATTACAGTGGCAGTGAAACTTTTAGCGATGTATTGAATGTGGCGGCTGCGAATGATGAAATCGTCGACTGGATGCTGGTGGATTTACGCAATAGCCAAACCGCGATTGCGGCGACCCGCGCTGTCATGGTGCAAGCGGATGGTGATTTGGTCGATGCGCAAAGCGGGGCAAATGTCCTGCACTTTGCGAAAGTCACGGCGGGGAATTACTACGTCAGTGTGCGTCATCGCAATCACCTTGCGGCGATTACCGCCAGCCCGCTAAGCCTCAGTGCTGATACCAGTGTTGTGGACTTTAGTCTTGCAGCAACCCCAGTGATGGGTGAGCAAACCCGTTTGGTGGCGGGCGGTTTAGCCCTGTTATGGGCAGGTGACATTAATGGTAGTAATACCCTCAGTGCCAGCGGTCCGAACAATGACGCGACCAGCCTGTTAAGCAATGTGTTGACCCACGCCGCGAATGGCAATGCGAATACCAACTACGTTTTGCGTGGTTATTTGGCTACCGATGTGAATCTGGATGGCAAAGTGTTGTTCTCCGGTCCTGATAATGACGCGAGCGCATTGATGGGTAATATTATTATGCACCCATTAAACACCAGTTTTGTCGGTAACTACATTGTGCGCGGTGGTTTAGTCACGGAATAAACGGCAAAAACCTGTTTCAAACCCCTGACGGCTTATCATGAAACTGTCATGTAGCCGTCATTTTCCAGTCACGCGCTGCTACTAACCTGCCATGAACAAAGTTTCGATGAGAGATAGTTCATGGCAGGTCATTCCACGGCATTACACGACGCGGTTCACCAACACGCTCCCACCTCGTTAATGGGGATGCAACAGCGTTTATTCAGTTTTTGGTTTAATAGCTTTATCTACAACCAAATTTGGGAAGACCCTGCCGTTGATTTACAAGCCTTAGCTATCACGCCAGAAAGCCGGATTCTCACCATCGCTTCGGGTGGTTGTAATATTTTAAACTACCTAACCGCTACACCTGCACACATTACGGCGATTGATTTAAACCCGTATCACTTATCTCTAACGCGCCTGAAACTAGCGGCAATGAAACACTTGCCGGATCACGCCGCGTTTTACGACTTCTTTGGCTTTGCGGATCGTGAAATCAACCTCGAACGTTATGAACAATACATTCGCCCACAATTGGATGCCGAATTAGACCGTTTTTGGCAAGGGCGTAGTTTATTGGGGCAAAAGCGCATTCACATGTTCCGTGATGGTTTGTATCGCCACACGCGCTTTGGTTATTTCATGCGCTTTTTGCATTGGATCGCCCGTAGAACCGATTACCAGCCCGAAAAATTGTTACAAGCCACCAGTTTGTACGAACAAAAAGCGATTTTCCGCCAACACATTGCGCCGTTTTTTGATAATGCGTTGGTGAAATTATTGGGTAAGTTACCCATGTCGGTATTTAGTTTGGGGATTCCGCCACAGCAATACCAAGCCATGCGCGAACAGGGTAATTTGATCGAACAATACCGCGAACGGGTGGAACGTTTGGCGTGTCAATCACCGATTCAGCACAATTATTTTGCGTGGCAAGGGTTTAGTCATGGTTATGATCATGCTAAACGCGAAGCGATTCCCGCGTATTTGCAAGCCCCGAACTACGAGCTGATTCGCTCGCAATTGGGCAAAGTCGATACGCATTTGGGGTCGATGATCGAATTTCTTAAACAGCAACCAGCGCACAGTTACGACCGTTTTGTGTTCTTAGATGCGCAAGACTGGATGACCGATGCAGTATTAACCGAATTGTGGAGCGAAATCGCCCGCGTCGGTAAACCCGATACCCGCATTATTTTCCGTACAGCGGCGGCACAATCACCCTTAGAAACCGCATTACCCGCCGCATTACGCGCACAATTTGTTTACGAGGCGGAAACCTCCGCCGAACTTTTCCAACAAGACCGCTCGGCAATTTACGGCGGCTTTCATTTATACCGTAAGGCAGTGGAATAAGGGCTATGGACGCAACACAGCAAATGGATAGGCAGTACCGTTATCAGCGGTATGTGTATGACTTTTCCCGCAAATACTACCTGCTTGGGCGCGATGCTTTGCTCAATGAAATGGAAGTCAATGCAGGGGAGACCGTATTGGAAATTGGGTGTGGCACGGCGCGTAATTTGGTAAAGCTGGCGTACCGTCACCCCAATGCGCGGTTATACGGCATGGATGCTTCTCACATGATGTTGGATACCGCACGCGACAAGCTCAATGGCACGTTGTATGCGCGAAAAATCCGTTTGCGCCAAGGTTTGGCGGATCAAATTACCCCGCACGATTTTGGTTTAAGCGAACCGTTCGACCACATTGTATTTTCGTATGTATTGTCAATGATTCCCAATTGGCAAGCCGCTTTGGAACATGCTTTATGCATCCTCAAACCGGGTGGTTATGTGCATGTGGTGGATTTCTCGGACCAACAAACCATGCCGCATTGGTTTCGTAATGCGTTATTGACATGGTTGGATTGGTTTCATGTGCATCCTGACCCGCATGTGCCTGCGTATTTGACGCAATTGGCCAGCCGTTCTCAAGACCACTTGCGTATGCGCCATTTGTCAGGGCGGTACGCTTTGTTGGCGCACTATCAGAAGGGGGGAGAACCCAATGACCATCAATCAGAATTTCCGCAAATACCGCAGTATTTGGATTTCTGACACCCATCTCGGCTCGCGTGGCTGTAAAGCCGAGTTTTTACTGGATTTCCTGCAACACAACAGTGCCGAACAGATGTATCTGGTCGGCGACATTATCGACGGTTGGGCATTGCGCAAACGTTGGTATTGGGATGAATTTCACGACCAAATTCTTCATTTACTCTTTGACCGAGCGCAACGTGGCACGACGATTACTTATGTCAGTGGCAATCACGACGAATTTATCCGCCCGTTTATTCATCATCAAATCACGGCGATTCGCTTGGAAGATGAAGTGATACACACCACGGCGGACGGGCGCAAATTCCTTGTGTTACACGGTGATCAATTCGATGGTGTCATGCAGTTTGCGCGATGGCTCGCCAAACTCGGTGACTGGGCGTATGAACGTTTATTGGTCTTAAATACGGGGTATAATAAAGTACGGCGTTGGCTGGGGTATCCGTATTGGTCGATTTCGGCTTATCTCAAACACAAAACCAAATCAGCAGTGAATTTCATTTCCGCGTTTGAAGAAACCCTCGCCAAAGAAGCCAAGAAACGCCAATTGGATGGTGTGATTTGCGGGCACATTCACCATGCTGAAATCCG
>CAZEQX010000002.1:0-40467 GCA_964514635.1 uncultured Thiothrix sp. | reverse complement strand
GGTAAGAGCGCACCGCGTCGCTGGCAACAGTCGACGGCACGGCAAACCCCGTCTGAAGCAAGACCAAATAGGGATACTATGGTGTGACCCGCACTGTATCCGGGTAGGTTGCTTGAGGTGTACGGTGACGTACATCCTAGATGAATGATTGTCCACGACAGAACCCGGCTTATAGATCAGCTCTTTTCCTTTTACTACGACGTTAAAATTAAAATATCGCATGGTTTTATACGAGCGTAGAATACTGTTTTTGATCCTACCCCAATGTTTTGAATGAAAATTAATATGCTTCAACGGTGATTTTGCAGAGGGTAAAGGATTAAGTAATTGTCATATAACGCTATTTATTGCTTAATTTATTGACACTATCCTATTGCACTGCCTATATTTCGATGGCAGTGGAAAAAAATAGGAAAAAGTGGGAAAATTTCCCAATAAATGCCTGTTAGGACATGCGACGAATGTCGAGCTGGATGCAGTGTTATTACCCGCCCCTTTGCGCGATTACGCTGGTTTAGATAAGCAAATGGTATTAACTGGGCAAATTAACAAACTCGAATTATGGGATGCCGATACTTGGAATATAGCGCGAGCGACATGGTTGCAGGCGGCGCACGAAGATGAGGCAGTCGATGATCTACTCAATCAGGTTTCCCTGTAATGGCAATAAACGACTGGAAACACGACACGGTTCTCTTACATGAGGCTGTTGATGCTTTAAATATTCAGCCCTCTGGCGTTTACGTCGATGGTACTTATGGGCGGGGTGGTCATTCTGCATTGATTTTAGGTCAGTTGGGAATGCAGGGACATCTCGTCGTCACGGACAAAGATCCAACCGCGATTGCTCATGCGCGTGCGCAATACGCACAGGATGCCCGCGTGCAGGTGTGGCACGGTTCTTTTTGCGAATTTCCTGAGGCATTAGCCGCCGCAAACTTGGGTAAACTGGATGGTTTACTGTTGGATTTGGGGGTTTCTTCGCCACAATTGGATGACGCGGAACGCGGCTTTAGTTTCATGCGTGATGGTCCTTTGGATATGCGCATGAATACAGCAGCAGGTGATAGCGCGGCGCAATGGTTGGCGCGTGCTTCCGAAACGGAAATTGCAGACGTTTTGTGGCGTTATGGTGAGGAGAAATTCTCACGGCAAATTGCGCGTAAAATCGTGGCAGTGCGTGGGCAAACCCCGTTGGTGACGACTTTGCAATTGGCGGATTTGATTGCTGATGTGGTGCGCAAACGAGAGGTGGGAAAGCATCCCGCGACCCGCAGTTTTCAGGCGATTCGCATTAAAGTAAACCGTGAGTTGGAAGATGTTGAACAGTGCTTACAGCAAGCGGTTGCCCGTTTGGCGGTTGGTGGACGTTTGGTGGTGATTAGCTTCCACTCGTTGGAAGACCGTATCGTAAAACATTATTTGCGCGAAGTGTCTACACCACCTGCATTGCCTAAGGGTTTGCCCGTGATGCCAGCACAGATTCAACCCCCCATGCGTTTAGTCAGTAAGGCGGTGCGTGCGAGTGATACGGAAGTTGCAGCGAATGTGCGTTCGCGAAGTGCGATTATGCGTATTGCGGAGCGTGTTACATGAGCCGTTGGCAAGCTTTAGGCTTATTGGTTCTTTACCTGATGGTGTTGGGGTTGGCATTGTTGGTGGTGCATAACCGTCATCATGCACGTCAGTTGTTTGCTGAAATTCAAGAACTGGAAAAAGAACGCGACGAAAAAAGCGCGGATTGGAGTCGGCTGAAACTGGAACAAAGCGCACGCCTTAGCCAGATTTTAGTGGAGTCACGCGCTAAACAGGAATTGGGTATGCAGAAACCTTCCGCAGATAATATCAAGGTTATACGCGAGTGAAACGTCGGCAACTAACATCCCCCGTCTTTCAAGGCAGACGCTTATTTTTGCTGGTGGCATTGTTGGTGCTTATCGGTGTTTTGTTGTTGCGAGCGGTTTGGTTAGAGGTGTTTCAACAGCAATGGTTGCAACAACAAGCGGATAAACGGCAAATTCGGGTCGTGACTGTGCCCGCGTATCGCGGCATGATTTTGGATCGTAATGGTGATCCAATGGCGATTAGTTCGCCTGTGGCCTCGTTGTGGTGCAATCCGCAAGATTTACTCAAAGCGCGTGAAGAATTACGCCATCGTGCAGCATTCGAACCCGATGCCCCCAAGGCAGATGAAAAAACCGAAAAGAAACCCGCCAGCAATGAGCCTGTGTTGGATCACGAGCAGGCGGTTAAGAATTATGCGCAACTGGAATCAGGTTTAAAACACATTGAGGAAGAGTTGGGCTTAAAAGACGGCGAGTTGATTGGGCGTTTGGAAAAAGCTAGCGAGAAACAGTTCTTTTACCTTGGGCGGCAATTACCATTGGAAGTGGCGGATGAAATCCTAGCGTTGGATTTGCCTGGTGTGACCGTTACCCGTGAATATCGCCGTTATTACCCAATGGCAGAAACCGCAGGGCATGTCGTCGGTATGACTAATATCGATGGTAATGGCATTGAAGGCATTGAAAAAGCTCGTAACGACACTTTAGCAGGCAAAAACGGTAAAACGCGCGTGATCCGAGATGCCAAGGGTAAATTGGTCGAAAGCGTGGTGCGGGTGGAAGAAATGCAACCTGGGCAAGATGTGCAGCTCAGTATTGATCGTCGGATTCAATACCTCGCCTATAAAGAACTCAAGACGCGCGTCTACGAACTGAATGCCAAAGCAGGCTCAGCCGTTGTGCTAGATGCCTACACAGGGGAAATTCTGGCAATGGCGAATGTTCCCTCATTTAACCCCAACAACCGTAAAGACATTGACGCGACATTATACCGCAATCGTGCCGTAACAGATAAATCCGAACCAGGCTCAACCTTGAAACCCCTGACCATTTCAGCGGCTTTGGAAGCGCGTGCTTTAGGCCCTGATGTGGAAATTAATACCTCACCCGGCAAGATTAATTTCGGTAAATACGCGGTAAAAGACCCCAAAGATTACGGCTCAATCAGTTTGGCAACGATCTTAGCCAAATCCAGCAACGTGGGGGCGAGCCGTGTGGCGTTGCTCATGAGTGCGCGTGATCAATGGATGTTCCTTAATCGGGTTGGATTCGGGCGCGTCCCCGATGCAGGATTCCCCAGCGAAACCGCAGGTCAGCTTACCAGTTACACAACTTGGGGGGCGGTTGATCGTGCCTCCCACGGTTACGGCTATGGTTTGTCCGCCAGTTTGCTACAGATTACCCATGCTTACGCAGCATTAGCCGCAAATGGTATGTCTGTACCCGCTACGATTTACAAACTCGACAAACCCATTATTGGGCAACACATTATGAGTGCCGATAATGCGCGTGCAGTCGTGCGCATGATGGAAGCCGTTGTGCAAAAAGGCGGTACAGGCGAAAAAGCAATGGTAGAAGGGTATCGCGTAGCGGGTAAAACCGGAACGGCCTACAAATACATTGATAACGCATACCGTAATGACCGTTACCTAACCAGTTTTATCGGTGTTGCCCCCGCCAGCCGTCCGCGTTTAGTGGTCGCGGTGCAAATTGATGAACCCAAAATTGACGATAGTGGTGGTCGTGCGGCTGCCCCCGTGTTTGCCAAAATCATGGGTGAAGCCTTGCGACTGCTGGATATTCCACCTGACAACTTACCCGATGTGAAAACCGTGCAACAGCAACCATTAACTACAACAACGGTAAACGAACGTGCTGCAACTTTGCCCGCAAATAATGCGCCATCGACTGCCCCTGCGGTAACGCCTGTAAACGGAGGGGCTGTGGAATGATGCCTTTGCGTGACTTATTGGCAGGTCTTGTGGCTGACACAATGGCTGTGCCGGATGTAACGATCACAGGTTTAACCCTCGATAACCGCAAAGTGCAAACAGGCATGGCATTTATCGCCTTGCAAGGCACGCGCCAGCACGGCTTGGCGTATGCAGCGGCAGCGGTGCAAGCGGGTGCTGCGGTAGTGTTATACGACCCCCTTGGTGTTTCCGCTGAGGATTTGCAACAGCTACCCTTGTCGGTTGCGTGTTTGCCAGTGCCGCAATTGCGCGAATTATTAGGCACACTTGCTGACCGTTTTAACGCTGCCCCAAGTGCGAATTTATTCATGGTTGGGGTAACGGGTACGGATGGTAAAACCTCAGTCACGCATTTCATTGCTGAGGCGTTAAATGCCCAGTTGGATACCGATACGACCAATGCTACGGCAGGTGTGATTGGCACGCTAGGCATGGGTTGCCCTGGGCAATTAGCTCCCGCGACGCACACCACGCCGGATGCTTTAACGGTACACAGCGTATTGCGCGATTTGCACCAACAAGGTTTACACAGTGTGGCGATGGAAGTGTCATCGCACGCTTTGGATCAAGGGCGGGTGAACGGCATTCGTTTTGACGTGGCGGTATTGACCAATTTAACCCGCGACCATTTGGATTATCACGGTACGGTGGAAGCGTATGCTGCTGCCAAACGGCGTTTATTCCACTGGCAAGGGTTACGCGCTGTGGTGTTGAACCTTGATGATGTGTTTGGGCAACAATTAGCGCAAGCAGTGGCGGAATCCGCTCCGCAAGTGCAAATCATCGGTTATGGCGTGGGTGATCCGGCTGCTTACCCTGCTAATACGCTAGTGGCAACGGCGGCGGTGTTTGATCACAGTGGGATTCAGGCACAAATCATTAGCCCGTGGGGAACGGGGACGCTACAAGCCCCCGTGCTGGGGCAGTTCAATTTACATAACCTGTTAGCTGCGTTAGGTGTGTTGGTGGCAAAAGGGATTGCCATGCCCGAAGCTTTGCAACGCTTACAACAGGTTTGGGTGGTATCAGGGCGCATGGAGCGTGTTACGGTTGCAAATTTAGCCGTTCAGTCAGGTGGGAATCATGCAAATGACGCTAAATTAGTGGTCGTGGATTACGCACACACACCCGCAGCACTGGCGCAAGTATTAAAAGCCGTGCGCGTACACACACGCGGTCGACTGTTCTGTGTGTTCGGCTGTGGCGGGGATCGGGATCGTGGTAAACGCCCGATCATGGCACAAACAGCGGAAGCAGCGGCTGATGTGGTGATTGTAACGGCGGATAATCCACGCACTGAAAATCCACAACAAATATTCGAGGACATTATGCAGGGCTTTCACCATCCAAGTGCCGTCACGCTCGAACCTGACCGCGCTGCTGCTATTCGTTATGCCATTTCCCAAGCACGACCCAATGATACGGTATTAATTGCCGGAAAAGGGCACGAAACCGTGCAAATTCTGGCGCATGGCACAATCCCTTTTGATGACCGTGTGCAAGCAGCGTTAGCTTTACAGGAGTGCGCGGCATGAGTTGGTTAATGCTTTCCCAGATTGCGCAAATGACAGGCGGAACATTACACGGTGCGGACGTGGCGATTGAACGCCTAGAACGCGATTCGCGCCAAGCGCAAGTGGGGGATTTATTCCTCGCGCTGCAAGGTGAGCGTTTCGATGCTCACGATTTCGTGCCGCAAGTGGCAGGCAAAGCCAGTGCTGCCTTGGTTTCACGGCTTGTTGAAGCATCCATTCCACAAGTCTTGGTGGATGATGTGCGTTTGGCATTGGGGCGTTTGGCGGCTGCGTGGCGACAACAATTTACTCAACCAGTTGTCGGTTTAACTGGCAGCAATGGAAAAACCACACTAAAAGAGATGCTTACGGCAATTTTGTCGCAACAGGGGCAGACCTTAGCAACGCTTGGTAACTTGAATAATGACATCGGAATGCCGCTGACTTTATTGCGTTTGCGTGAGGCGGATCAGTTTGCCGTGATTGAAATGGGGGCAAACCACTTCGGGGAAATCGCTTATTTAACCAACATTGTGCAGCCGAATGTGGCGATTTTAAACAATGCAGGTAATGCACATCTGGAAGGCTTTGGCGATTTGGCAGGTGTGGCGCGGGCGAAAGGCGAAATTTTTGCAGGTTTACGCGACGCTGGCGTGGCTATTATTAATGCCGATGACACTTACGCGGATTATTGGTTAGGGCTGAATACACAACGTCGCGTTTTGCGTTTTGGCATGGATAACCCTGCCGAGGTGCAGGGCGTGGTTGATGCACGGAATCAATTCTGGATTCATGCGCAAGGTCAAGCCGTTGCGGTGAATTTGCACCTATTGGGGCGGCATAACCAAATGAATGCGTTGGCGGCTGCGGCTGCGGCATTGGCGTTGGGGTTATCACTGGCAACGATTGCCACGGGTTTGGCAACGTTACAAGCAGTGAAAGGGCGGTTGTGCCCAAAACAGGGTAAACACGGCGGCATAGTGATTGATGACACTTACAATGCGAACCCGACATCGACTGCCGCTGCGGTGACGGTATTAGCAAGCGTACAGGGACGCAAGATCATGGTATTAGGGGATATGGGTGAGCTGGGTGATACTGGTTTGGCCTTACATGCTGCGATTGGGGAACAAGCAGCCATGCAGGGCGTGGACGCGCTGTTCACTTTGGGGAATTTGAGTGCGGCTGCTAGTCAGGCTTTTGCGCAGGTAAAAGGCGGCGTGGCACAGCATTTTGGGGATTTAACGGATTTATTAACCGTTCTGGGGCAAACATTGCAGCCGGAAACAACAGTATTGGTCAAAGGTTCGCGTTCAGCACGCATGGAGCGTGTGGTGGAGGCTTTGACGGTAACTACCATGCAGGAGGCTGTTTAAATGTTGGTGTGGTTGTTTGATTTTTTGAGTCAGTTTTACAGTGGGTTCAATGTTTTCCAATACCTGACGCTGCGTGGGATTTTGGGATTATTAACCGCTTTATTCATTGCCTTATGGACAGGGCCGATGATGATTCGTGCCTTGACAAGATTAAAAATTGGGCAGTATATTCGCGAAGATGGTCCACAACATCAAATGAAAGCGGGAACGCCGACGATGGGTGGGGTCATGATTATTCTGGCGATTGCGGTTTCTACCCTGTTATGGGCAGATTTAACCAATCGCTATGTGTGGGTGGTTTTAGGGGTCACACTAGGCTTTGGTTTAGTCGGGGGATTAGACGACTATATCAAGCTTAAAATGCGTCGTAATTTGGGGCTGACGGCACGGCAAAAAACCGTGGGATTAACTATCGTTGGGTTTGCGGCGGCATTTTTCTTATTTTTCACAGCACAAAGCGCGGTAGAAACCACGCTCTACCTTCCTATTTTTAAAGATATGTTCTGGAATATGGGCTGGTTGTTTATCCCGTGGGTTTATTTTGTTCTTATTGGTTCGAGTAATGCGGTCAACCTGACTGACGGTTTGGACGGTTTAGCCATTATGCCAACCATTATGGTGGCGGGCGGTTTGGCTATTTTCTGTTATGTCAGTGGTCATGCCACGATTTCACATTACTTGGCTATGCCACATTTACCGCACGTTGGGGAAGTCATGGTGTTTTGTGCGGCGATTTTTGGCGCAGGTTTAGGTTTCCTGTGGTTTAACGCTTACCCCGCGCAAGTTTTTATGGGCGATGTGGGGGCGTTGGCTTTGGGTGCTGCTTTGGGAATCGTAGCGATTGTAGTGCGCCAAGAAATCGTTCTGGCGATTATGGGTGGGGTGTTTGTGTTAGAAACACTGTCCGTTATTTTGCAAGTGGGTTACTTCAAAATGACGGGGGGAAAACGGATTTTCCGCATGGCTCCATTGCATCACCACTATGAAAAAGTGGGTTGGCCCGAGCCGAAAGTTATTGTGCGTTTTTGGATTATCACTGTCATTTTGGTGATGGTGGGGTTATCCACGTTGAAAATTCGTTAATTGACCTGAGTGCGAGGTGAGCATGGCACAGCCAAATCAAACATGGACAACGTTGGTTGTTGGTTTAGGACAGACGGGTTTGTCTGTGGCGCGGTATTTGCGTAAACAGGGCGTTGGGTTCGCGGTGGTGGATAGCCGCGTGAATCCACCGGGCAAAGAGGAATTTTATGCGCAATACCCTGATGTGCCTGCTCACTTCGGTGCATTTGCCCACGCGCCTGAACTGTTTGCTCATGCGCAAAGTTTGGTGGTTAGTCCTGGTATTGCGATTGCTACCCCCGAAATCAAAGCAGCGGGCGAACGTGGGGCGGAATTAATTGGCGACATCGAGCTATTTGTGCGTGCTGCTAAAGCTCCGGTTGTGGCGATTACGGGTTCTAACGGCAAAAGCACTGTCACCACCTTGGTGGATGTGATGGCAAAAACCGCTGGTATGGTGTCTTATGCGGGTGGGAATCTGGGGTTTAGTGCGCTGGATTTGCTGGAACAACCCACGCCCGATTTGTACGTTATGGAGTTATCCAGCTTTCAACTGGAAACCACGCATTCCCTACACGCTATTGCAGCGGTGGTATTGAATGTCAGTGAAGATCATTTAGACCGTTACGATTCCTACGCGCATTACGCCGCTTCTAAACAGATGGTGTACCAGCATTGCGCTTGTGCGGTAGTGAATCGGGATGACCCGATTGTGATGACAATGCCAACGAATACCGC
Organism: uncultured Thiothrix sp.; assembly: GCA_964514635.1. Taxonomy (GTDB): domain Bacteria; phylum Pseudomonadota; class Gammaproteobacteria; order Thiotrichales; family Thiotrichaceae; genus Thiothrix. The sequence goes on along the minus strand of CAZEQX010000002.1, from coordinate 31,960 downwards.
GCAAAGCGTGGTCAGTTTCGGTTTGGATATACCTGCCGCAGGGCAATACGGTGTGCGCGAACACGATGGTAAACGTTGGCTGGCGAAAGGCGAGCAGCTATTGCTGGCAACGGATGCAATGAAACTCCCCGGAGAACACAATATCGCCAATGCCTTGGCATGTTTGGCATTGGGTGAAGCGGCGGGGATTCCCTTGCACGGAATGCTAGAAGCATTGCAAACCTTCGCTGGTTTAGGGCATCGCACGCAATGGGTACGCGAACGTCAAGGCGTGAATTGGTACAACGATTCCAAAGGCACGAATGTGGGTGCTACCTTGGCGGCGTTAGCGGGTTTGCCAAATAAAACCGTGTTAATCGCAGGTGGGCAGGGCAAGGGAGCGGATTTTTCCCCTTTGCGTGAAGTAGCAGCCGTAAAAGCCCGTGCTTTGGTCTTAATCGGTGAAGACCGTGCCAAAATCGCAGAGGTCGTGCAAGGTTACGCGCCGTATGTCTTTGCCGATAGCATGGCTGAAGCGGTGCAATTGGCAGCAGATTTAGCACAAGCGGGGGATAACGTGTTGTTGTCGCCTGCTTGTGCCAGTTTCGATATGTTCAAAGGTTATGCGCATCGTGGTGACGTGTTTACGGCTGCGGTGAAGGAGTTAGCATGACACCGAATCCGCCTTTACCTGAAGCAGCCAATGGCTGGTCACGTTATGTTGATCGCGATTTGATGCTGGCGTTATTCGCTTTGATTGGTATGGGTGTAATCATATTGGCTTCCGCCTCGTTATGGGTTGCGGAAAAGCAATACCAAGACGCTTATTTTTATGTGAATCGGCAACTCATGTTCCTGACCGTTGGTTTGGGTTTGGGTTTGGCTATGTACCAAATTCGTTTGGCTTTTTGGGAGCAGTTGGGTGTTCGCCTGTTGCCGATTGTGATCTTGTTACTGATTTTGGTGTTGATCCCTGGTTTAGGTAAAGAGGTTAATGGCAGCCGACGGTGGTTGAATTTGGTAGTTATGCCGATCCAAGTTTCCGAAATCGCGAAGCTGATTACCTTGCTTTATTTATCGGGGTATTTAATTCGTCATGGAAAAAATCTCGCTACTTCCCCCTCTTACCAGCCTTTATTGATTCCGTTAGTGGTGTTGGGGTTAATCGGCGGTCTACTAATGCTTGAGCCGGATTTTGGTTCGACAATAGTCATCACTTTCACAGGGTTGGCGTTACTGTTTTTAGGTGGCATACCGCTGAAACGGTTGGGGATGTTATTCGGTGGCGCGATGTTGATTATGATCCCGTTATCGCTGATGGGTTATCGCGGACGACGTTTACAAGCGTTTTGGAATCCGTGGGATTATCAATCTGACATCGGTTATCAAGTCGTCAATGCGCAAATGGCTATCGGTGACGGTGGTTGGTTTGGTGTTGGTTTGGGTGGCGGCGTTCAAAAGTTATTTTACTTACCCGAAGCGCATAACGACTTTATTTTTTCCGTGATTGCCGAAGAATTTGGTTTTGTTGGCATGTTGGTTGTGCTGTGTTTGTACGGCTGGTTGGTGGCACGCGCCTTTGTGATTGGTTTCCAAGCGGATAAACACAATCTGCATTACGGTGCATACATCGCTTATGGTATTGGTTTTTGGATTGGTTTTCAGGTCATTATGCATATTGGGGTGAATTTGGCGATTGTGCCCAATAAAGGTCTTACACTCCCCTTAATGAGTTATGGTGGTAGTAGTTTAATCATGACCTTGGTGGCAATCGCGCTGTTAATGCGGGTCTATCGCGAAACGCAAATTGCCCAGTTTGGTGTACCTGACCGTCGCGCCTCAGCACGCCCGTCGCTTTTGACAAAACGTACAACAACAAGGAGAACAGCGCGTGGCGCATGATACAAATAATGCCAACCGTCCCGTTTTGATCACAGCGGGCGGCACTGGTGGGCACGTTTATCCCGGTTTGGCGGTGGCGCGTGCATTAATGGCTCAAGGTATTCCCGTGGTCTGGATGGGAACACGCAAAGGCCTAGAAGCGCGGGTCATTCCCGAAGCGGGGATTGAAATGGCATGGCTGGAAGTTAATGCTTTGCGTGGTAAAGGCGTGATGACGACCTTGCTCGCCCCTGTGAATTTGGTTCGCGCATTGTGGCAATCATTGCAGATCATGCGACGTTATCGACCAGCGGCGGTATTGGGTATGGGCGGTTTTGTCGCAGGACCTGGCGGTTTAATGGCAGCACTGATGGGGATTCCCGTCGTGATTCACGAGCAAAATGCCGTAGCAGGTTTGACCAATAAACTGCTGTCAAAAGTGTGTCGGCGTATTTTGGAGGGTTTCCCAGGGACATTCATGCCCAGTGCAAAAGTCATGGCGACGGGGAACCCCGTGCGTTTGGACATTGCGAGTTTACCCGACCCCGCCGAGCGTGCGGCTAGTCGAGCACACGAACCAGCCCATGTACTGGTGGTGGGGGGGAGTTTGGGGGCGCAGGCGTTAAATCAGATCGTGCCGCAAGCTTTGGCATTAATGCCGGAGGCTTCGCGTCCTATTGTGCGCCATCAAGCAGGTGTGAAAAACATCGACGATGCGCGTGAACAATACCGTAAAGCGCAAGTAGTGGCGGATGTTACGCCATTTATCGAAGACATGGCTGCCGCTTACGCTTGGGCGGATTTGGTGATTTGTCGTTCGGGTGCTTTGACGGTAGCTGAATTGGCATCCGCAGGTGTAGCGGCGTTGTTAGTGCCATTCCCCCATGCTGTCGATGATCATCAAACTGCGAATGGCAAGTATTTAGCCGACAATGGTGCGGCATTATTGATCCAGCAATGCGATTTAAACGCGGAAAAATTGGCGACGGTTTTAACAGATTTGTGTACGAACCGCGCAAAATTGCAACAAATGGGTACTGTAGCACGGCAACTGGCGAAGCCGTATGCCACAGCACAGGTCGCCGCCATTTGTGCAGCTTTTGCAGGTTATGATTTTGACAATAAAACGGGTAAGCAATAAATGAAAATAGGAAGTGACCAGCTCGCGCGTAAACGGATTAATCGCCTGCATTTCATTGGCATCGGTGGTGCTGGGATGGGCGGGATTGCCGAAGTGGTCGCCAATCTAGGTTATAGTGTTTCTGGGTCGGATTTGGCAGAAAACACCATGACGCGCCGTTTACAATCGTTGGGTGTGACCGTTTATAAAGGCCACGCGGCGGAAAATGTCATGGGTGCGGATGTAATCGTTGTCTCCACTGCGATTGATAACAATAACCCTGAAATCATTCAAGCGCGTGAATTGCGTTTACCGATTGTGCGGCGTGCGGAAATGCTCGCGGAGTTAATGCGTTTCCGTCACGGAATTGCGGTGGCAGGCACGCACGGTAAAACCACGACCACGAGCTTAACCACCAGTTTATTGGTTGAGGGGGGGTTAGACCCAACGTATGTTATCGGTGGCAAGCTCAATAGTTCAGCGAGCAATTCCAAACTCGGCACAGGCGAGTATTTGGTAGCAGAAGCCGATGAAAGCGATGCTTCTTTCCTGCATTTACAGCCGATGATTGCGGTGGTGACGAATATCGATGCTGATCACATGGATACTTATGGCGGTGATTTTGAACGTTTAAAGCAAACGTTTGTCGAATTTCTACATCACCTGCCGTTTTATGGTTTAGCTGTGTTGTGTGTCGATGACGAGCATGTACGAAGCATTTTGTCGGAAGTGAATCGCCCGATCATTACTTACGGTATTGATCAGGAGGCTGATGTGCGGGCTACCAACGTGCGTTATGTGGGAACACAGAGCCTTTTTACCGTCAAATGCGCACGAACTGGACGTTCTTTGGATGTTGTGTTGAACCTTCCGGGCCGTCATAACGTCTTGAATGCTTTGGCAGCATTAGCCATCGCTTCGGAGTTGGATGTGTCAGATGATGCGATTCTGGCAGGTTTGCGCAAGTTCGATGGTGTCGGTCGTCGTTTCCAAATGTATGGCGACATTGATTTTGGGCGTGGTAAGGCGACTTTGGTGGATGATTACGGTCATCACCCGCGTGAAATGCAAGCGACATTGAATGCGGTGCGTAATGCATGGCCTGAACGTCGTTTGGTATTGGTTTTCCAACCGCATCGTTACACCCGCACGCGCGATTTGTTTGAAGATTTCGCACAAGTGCTTTCCGAAACCGATGTTTTGGTGTTAATGGATGTGTATGCCGCCAGCGAAAAACCCATTGCGGGTGCGGATGGGCGTGCTTTGGCGCGGGCGATTCGCATTCGTGGGCGTGTTGACCCCATTTTTGCTGCGGATGTGGAAGATGTCCCTGGCATTCTGAAACACATTTTACAAGATGGCGATGTCATTCTAACCCAAGGGGCTGGTAGTGTGGGGGCATTGGCCACGAGTTTACCTGAAGCTTTGAGTGTCAAAGGGGAATCCGTATGAGCATGGATGTTGCGCGATTTGGCAAGGTAGCGGTGTTGTATGGCGGATGGTCAGCCGAACGTCCTGTTTCCTTGAAAAGCGGCGCGGCTGTCTTGAAAGCATTGCAAGACAGTGGTGTGGATGCGCATGGTATTGATGTTGATCGCAACATTATTCAAACCCTGCAAGCTGGGCAGTTTGATCGTGTCTTTAACATTCTGCACGGTGCAGGTGGTGAAGATGGTGTGGTTCAAGGTGCATTGGAAATCCTCGGCTTACCTTATACAGGGTGTGGGGTGATGGCCTCCGCTATCAGCATGGACAAGCTGATGACCAAGCGCGTGTGGTTGGGTGCAGGTTTACCGACCCCAGCTTATCGTGAATTAACCGCCACTACGGATTTTGCTGCCGTGGTTGCCGAGTTGGGTTTGCCATTAATGGTTAAACCTGCGACAGAAGGCTCTAGCATTGGTTTAAGTAAGGTTAAAGTTGCTGAAGATTTACCCCAAGCCTATGCCAAGGCCGCACAATGCAGTAAAACTGTCATTGCGGAACAATGGATTACTGGTGGTGAGTACACAGCGGGTATGGTTGCGGGTCGGTCTTTACCACTGATTCGTTTGGAAGTACCAGGTGAGTTTTACGATTATGAAGCCAAGTACCTGCGTGATGACACGCGCTACCACTGTCCTTGTGGTCTGGCTGCGGATGCAGAACAAACCATGCAGCAGCTTGCACAGCAGGCGTTTGCGGCGGTTGGTGGGCGTGGCTGGGGGCGCGTCGACATGATGCGTGATGTCACAGGAAAAGCGTGGTTGATTGAGGTCAACACGAATCCAGGCATGACCGACCACAGTCTTGTGCCAATGGGGGCGCGTGCTGTTGGTTGGGATTTTAACACGCTAGTGCTGCGTATTTTGGAGACGACCTTGATATGACCTCTCGCCGCCGACCAGCCTCGCATAAACAAAAGCGTCCTCAGAGCGCGTGGCATTTGCCGGAGTATTCCCCTGCAATGTTGCGTTTAGCGACTGTTGGTGCATTGTGTTTGGTTGTGCTCGGCGGCGTAATGTTTACGCGAGCTGTGTTAAATAATCCAGAAAATTTACGCATTAGTCAGATTGATATACAAGGTAGTCTACAATATGTAAAAGATACAGAGTTAAGAAAGGTTATTGAAAAATATAGCCAAACTAACCTGTATTTATTGGATGACGATGCATTAGAAGCAGACTTAGAACTACAACCGTGGGTACGTTCCATTAGTCTGCGTAAGTTGTGGCCGACTCGTTTAGTGGTCGAGGTGGAAGAACAATCCCCAGTGGCATTTTGGGGTACGGATCGCCTGATGAATCAATACGGCGAATTGTTCCAAGCTGATTTACCCGCTAAGCGCGGTATCTTTCCGTTGTTGTATAGCCCCGAAGATAAAGGGCGGGAAATGGGGGAACGGTACTTAAAAATTCGGGATTGGTTTAAAGGTTTGCCGTTAGAAATTGCTGAGTTGACGGAAGATGAAAGCAATTCATGGCGAATCAAAATCAAAAATGGCCCTGAAGTTTTGGTCGGCAATGATGATCAGGAACGCCGCATCCAGCGGTTTAAGGTTGGGTTTCAGCAAGAACTGGCCAGTAAGTTTAGCAATATTCGACGGATTGATTTGCGTTATACCAATGGGTTTTCCATTGAGTGGAAACAGCCACCTATCAGTGGATTAGAGGAAACAGTACGTCAACTCGGTATTGCTGGCGAAAGCCGCAGGAGTTAAACGATGTCGAAAAAAACGGATCATAATATCATTGTTGCACTGGATTTAGGCACGTCTAAAGTGGTCGCCTTGGTCGGTGAAATCAATGATAGTGGACGGCTAGAAATCATCGGATTAGGTTCATACCCTTCGCGTGGTATGAAAAAGGGCGTTGTGGTGAATATCGAGTCCACTATTCAGTCGATTCAACGTGCTGTTGAAGAAGCAGAATTAATGGCTGGTACTCAAATTCACTCCGTTTATGTGGGAATTGCTGGCAGTCATGTGCGTAGTTTAAATTCTCATGGTATTGTCGCGATTAAAGATAAAGAAGTAACGGATAGTGATGTCGAACGTGTGATGGATGCCGCTCGTGCCGTTGCAATTCCGGCTGACCAACGTATTTTGCACGTCCTACCCCAAGAATATGTGATTGATCAACAAGAAGGTATTCGTGAGCCAGTGGGAATGTCCGGCGTGCGTTTAGAAGCGCGGGTACATTTGGTAACAGCCGCCCATAGTGCCGCACAGAATTTGGTAAAATGTGTTGAACGCTGCGGTTTAAATGTTGAAGACATTATTCTGGAGCAAGTTGCATCCAGTTATGCAGTTTTAGCAGAAGATGAAAAGGAATTGGGTGTATGCTTAGTGGATATTGGTGGCGGCACGAGCGACATTGCTGTTTTTATTAATGGTTCGATCCATCATACCGCAGTGATTCCGATAGCAGGCGACCAAGTAACCAATGATATTGCGGTTGCTGTGAGAACCCCGACCCAACATGCCGAAGAGATTAAAATCAAGTATGGCCGAGCATTACGACAGTTAGTGACGGAAGATGATCTGATTGAAGTGCCAGGGGTTGGTGAACGTGAGCCGCGTAGTTTGTCAGTGCAAACATTGGCCTCCGTGATTGAACCGCGTTATGAGGAGTTGTTTTCACTAGTGCTACAAGAGTTACGCCGCAGCGGATACGAAGAACGTATCGGTGCGGGGATTGTTTTGACTGGTGGGTCTTCTAAGATGAAAGGTGTGCGTGAATTAGCCGAAGAAGTGTTCCACATGCCAGTGCGAATTGGTATGCCACGGAATATTGGCGGTTTGCGTGGTGAAGTTGAAAACCCTATCCATTCCACTGGGGTAGGGCTGCTGTTGTACGGGATTGCGCAGCAGGCTTACGGGGCCAGACGCACTTATTACGCCACGACAACCAATGTTGCTTCAGATGGGTGGTGGGAGCGCTTGAAGTCTTGGTTTAACGGTAATTTTTGACAGTTGGAGAGACGGGCATGTTTGAATTAATGGACAGTGCAGCTAAGGGAGCTGTGATAAAGGTCATCGGGGTCGGTGGCGGTGGCGGTAATGCCGTCAAAAACATGTTGGAATCGGGCATCGAAGGTGTCGAATACATTTGTGCCAATACCGATGCTCAAGCACTACAAGGCATGGGTGTCAGAACCATGCTGCAATTGGGAAGCTCCTTGACCAAAGGGTTGGGCGCGGGTGCGAATCCCGAAATCGGTCGTGAAGCAGCATTGGAAGACCGTGAACGCATCAAAGAACTGGTGAGTGGCACGGATATGTTATTCATCACTGCTGGTATGGGCGGTGGTACAGGGACTGGTGCAGCCCCTGTGGTTGCGGAAATTGCACGGGATATGGGGATTTTAACGGTTGCGGTTGTGACCAAGCCTTTCCCTTTTGAAGGTCCTAAGCGCATGAAGGCGGCGGATTCTGGGATTGCTGAGTTAAGCAAGTACGTTGACTCGTTGATTACCATTCCGAATCAAAAGTTGCTGACTTCTTTGGGAAAAAACGTATCATTACTGGATGCATTCAAAGCCGCTAACAACGTGTTGTTGAATGCCGTTCAGGGGATTGCTGAGTTGATCACCCGTCCGGGTTTGATTAACGTTGACTTCGCAGACGTGCGTACTGTCATGTCTGGCATGGGTGTTGCCATGATGGGGATGGGGAAAGCGCAAGGTGAAGACCGTGCTGCCAAAGCTGCCCAAGCGGCGATTTCTAGCCCATTACTGGAAGATATTTGTTTGGATGGCGCGAAAGGGATTCTGGTTAATATCACCGCTGGTTTGGACATGGGTATCCATGAATTTGAAGAAGTTGGTGAAGTGGTGCGTCAATTTGCATCACCAGAGGCTACAGTCGTCGTCGGTACAGTCATTGATCCAGAGATGCGTGATGAAATTCGCGTAACGTTGGTGGCAACAGGGTTGGAAGAAATGGGGGCTGTTAGCTCTACTCCACCATCGCCGCCGTTGCGTGCGGTCGAGCCTGTACAATCGCGAGCTTCTCGTGAGAAAGAGCGCGTGCGTCAGCTTCAACCTGTGCAATTGGAACCAATGCCAAAAGTGTCGGTCGGAAAGGGAGGCCGCTATGAAAATGTGCTGGATGTGCCGCCTATTTACCGTCAGGGGGTATCAGAAGGTAACTTGGATATTCCAGCATTTTTGCGTAAACAGGCAGATTAGGATCGCCAACCAGCCTTGTTCGTCATGCCCGTCAAGCGGTTAAGGTTTGTTCTTTGACCGCTTTAAATCTGTCTCCTGAGCGTAATTAACTGAAAGTCAATGGTTATAAATAGATTTTCAAGAGATTTTTCGTAGCTGGACTAAAGTTTTATTCAGATTCTAATTAACAAAATCCATTAGAATTTGTCCGCTGTAAGAAAAGTGATACGCCAGAACGAAAAGGGGGGACACCTTGTTAAGGCAACGAACACTAAAAGCAACCGTATCAACCGTTGGTATCGGCTTGCATTCGGGTAAAAAAGTCGCCATGACTTTACGCCCAGCACCATCGAACACAGGTATAATTTTTCGTCGTGTTGACGTAACACCACCAACCCTGCTGGAATTGCATCCAGAGCGTGTTGGGGAAACTATGTTGTGTACTGCACTCATCGATGGCAACACCAAAGTTGCCACGGTCGAGCATCTGTTGTCCGCATTAGCCGGACTTGGCATTGATAATCTTTATGTTGATTTGGACGCGCCGGAAATCCCGATTATGGATGGTAGTGCTGCGCCATTTTTGTATTTATTGCTATCAACGGGGGTTGAAGAATTGCTCGCTCCCAAACGCTTTATTCGTATCAAAAAGCCTATTGAAGCGCGTAAAGGTGATGGATGGGCGCGACTCTCGCCCTACAACGGTTTCAAAGCCAGTTTTGAAATCGACTTCAACCACCCTGCGGTTAATGCAACAACGCAAAGTATCGAAATCGACTTTTCGCATCAAGCTTATGCCAGCGAGATTGCCCGCGCTCGGACATTTGGCTTCATGCGTGATGTGGAGTTATTGCGTTCCCGCAACTTAGGGTTAGGGGGGAGTTTGGAAAATGCCATTGTCTTGGATGAGTTTCGTGTCTTGAACCAAGATGGATTGCGTTATAGTGATGAATTTATTCGCCATAAAATTCTCGATGCAATCGGTGATTTATACACCTTGGGGCACGGGATCATTGGAGCATTTCACGGTTATAAAGCAGGCCATGCCATCAATAACTTACTGGCTCGCCAGCTCTTGCAACAACGTGAAGCATGGGAAATGGTGACATTGGACGAGAACCAACGCGAGCAGGTGATCTTTGTGGATAACTACGCGCTGGTCGGATTCTAAGCGTATCGAATGGAGTATTAGGGGCAATGTGTTGAGTCTGAGGCGGTGTTTGCCAATTGCATCACTGCCTCGCGTAGTTCAGGGTCTTCGATGTTGTGAGCAATGCTGCAAACCACGTTCGCGGCTTCGCTAGAAAACTGAAATCCGGTTGTTTTTTGCTCAAACCTTGCCAGCGGTAGACTAATCACTTTAATATCTATGCCTCGGATTTTACTACCTAAGTGTTTGTTTATATGCTTGCATAACATAATTTGTTGAAAGCGTAAGAGTGTCGCTAGATGCGTATCATCGGTCAGGAGTGTTAGACGTTGGTTCTTGAGTGTGAGCCACAGTCGATTGTCGAGAGGGATCTTCAAAAATTGAGCAATCACAGCAACCACAGCGTCTGCTCGCTGCAATCGCTCCGTCAGTCCACCCTGAATCAGTTTATTGATTTTTTTCATGTCTTCGTTAATCCACTCGATGTCAACAAAGTGACGGCCCGTTATGCTTGTTGAGTCGAAGCAAAGCCCCCAGGAATTCAAACCATGAAGGTCATTTGTTTAAGCGACGATGGTTCGCGTCGTGCTTCCTTTAACTTGCACCCGTGGAAGCACCTGATCATTCCGGCTAGTATCATTGCCCTGCTATTGGTCGGTTTGTCGGTCAACCAGATGTTGGGGCTGTATCGGCTCGATGAGATTCCCCAACAGAATACCGCATTATCTGAAGCGGAGGCGGGGAAAATTATCTCAGCATTGGAACAACAAATTGCCACAGTTGACCAAATTAAGAAAGCCTATGCCAACTATACGGTAGATGTGGATACCCTTTCGACCCGCTTAGGTACACTAGAGGCAGAAATTGCGCGTCTGAACGCCCTAGCAAAGCGGGTAGCAAATAAGGCAAAATTGGACCCGCAAGAATTTTCGTTGGATACGCAACCAGGGCGGGGTGGTGCTGACCCCGAATTGTTCACTGAACACCACACTTCACCATCCACAGCGTTGCTGTCGGCATTTCAGTCCGCTGAAGATAGCGTGGAACGCCAAAAAGGCATGTTAGCAACCTTGGAAAAGATTTTAGAAGGCATTACCTTGCAAGAGGAAGTGATGCCATCTGCTCGTCCGGTACACAGTGGTTATGTCTCATCGCAATTCGGTTTCCGCCGAGATCCGTTCAACGGTAGTGTGCGGATGCATAAAGGGATTGATTTTGCAGGTCCTATCGGTACAGAAATTTACTCCGTTGGCGGTGGTGTTGTCTCGTTTACGGGGGAGAAGTCTGGTTATGGTACAGCCGTTGAGATTGATCATGGAGATGGTTTAACCAGTCGTTACGCGCATTTAAGTGCGGCAAAAGTCAGCGAAGGGCAAGTGGTAAAAAAAGGTGATTTGGTCGCGTTGATGGGAAATTCTGGGCGTTCTACAGGGCCACACCTGCATTTGGAAGTGCTGAAAAATGGCGAGCAAGTTGACCCGCGTGAATACCTAGGTTTTGACATCCTCCCCTAGCCATCGGTATCTACGCAAATCCTTCGGCAATTTGTGTGGAGACTTATGCCTGAAGGGCGAGGGTTTCTCGCGCAAGCAAATGAAAAAATGGTAATGCGCGTGTCTTCTAAAAATTCACCGTGTAGCCAGTTATTCCATATATAATACAATCGCATCGTCCGGTGTAGTGGTATGCGTGGCATATTACGAGCACCGGATTTTTCTGTTTGGAATGGATACAAGAGAGAAGAATATATGTTGGGTTCCGTCGCCAGAAAGATTTTCGGCAGCCGTAATGATCGCTTGGTCAAATCTTATGCTAAGGTTGTCAAAAAAATCAATGCTTTGGAAGAAAAAAGCCGTGCATTGTCGGATACCCAACTCGCCGCAAAGACCACGGAGTTTCGGGAACGTTTAGCCAAAGGTGAAACCATCGAAGTTCTGCTACCTGAAGCGTTTGCTGTGGTGCGTGAAGCTGCTCGTCGCGTTTTAGGCCTGCGCCATTACGATGTGCAGATGATCGGCGGTATGGTATTGAATGATGGCAAAATCGCTGAAATGCGCACAGGGGAAGGGAAAACCTTGGTGGCGACGGCTTCTGCTTATCTGAATGCTTTGCCAGGAAAAGGCGTGCACGTTATTACCGTGAACGATTACTTAGCACAACGTGACGCGGGTTTGATGTCGCGTGTGTATGGTTTCTTAGGGTTAAGCACGGGTGTGATTATCAATGGTTTAAACCAGGATCAACGGCGTGCTGCTTATGCCTCGGACATTACTTACGGCACAAATAACGAATTTGGTTTTGATTACTTGCGTGACAACATGGCGTTTCGCAAGGAAGAGCGGGTACAACGCCCGTTAAATTACGCGATTGTCGATGAAGTGGACTCTATCCTGATCGATGAAGCGCGTACCCCGCTGATTATTTCTGGTCCTAGCCATGACGCATCCCAACTGTATGTGGCGATTGACCAAGTGATTCCGCATTTGGTGCGCCAACAGGAAGAAGAAGGCGCGGGTGATTACTCGGTTGATGAGAAAGCGCGTCAGGTATACTTAACCGAAGACGGCCAAGTTCGTGCGGAACAGTTATTGTGGGACGCGAACATCCTGCCACAAGGTCAGGGTTTGTACGACACGGTTAGCATTAGCATTTTGCACCATTTGAATGCTGCATTGCGGGCGCATGTGCTCTTCCAACGCAATGTGGATTACATCGTGCGTGACGGTAAAATCATTATCGTCGACGAATTTACAGGGCGTACCATGCCGGGTCGTCGTTGGTCAGAAGGTTTGCACCAAGCGATTGAGGCGAAAGAACAAGTCGAAATTCAGGCCGAAAACCAAACGCTGGCTTCTATTACCTTCCAAAACTATTTCCGTTTGTACAATAAGTTGTCTGGTATGACAGGTACTGCGGACACAGAAGCGTTTGAATTGCAGCAAATTTATGGTTTGGAAGTGGTGGTTATTCCAACACACCGTCCAATGGTGCGTAAAGATGCGAACGATTTGGTGTTTTTGACCGCTGAAGAAAAATACGAAGCGATTATTCAAGAAATCCAACAAGAAGTGGAAAAAGGCCGTCCGGTATTGGTAGGTACTGCGTCGATTGAAACGTCGGAATTGGTGTCTGAAAAGCTGAAGTCATTGCGCATTCCGCATGAGGTTCTGAACGCAAAACAGCACGAACGCGAAGCGCACATTATCGCCAATGCGGGTCGTCCGGGGGCGGTAACAATTGCGACTAATATGGCAGGACGCGGTACGGACATTATGCTCGGCGGTTCGTTAGAAGAAGAATTGCGCCAGCTTGGTGAGAATGAAACCCCCGAAGCGGTCGAGAAAATCAAAGCACTGTGGAAAAAACGCCATGATGCGGTGGTTTCTGCGGGTGGTTTGCACATTTTGGGTACAGAACGTCACGAATCGCGCCGTATTGATAACCAGTTGCGTGGTCGTGCAGGTCGTCAAGGCGACCCTGGTTCTTCGCGTTTCTTCTTATCCTTAGAAGATAATTTAATGCGTATTTTTGCATCAGACCGTGTGAAGGGCATGATGCAACGTTTGGGAATGGAACGCGGACAAGCCATTGAAGCAGGTTTGGTTTCTAAGTCCATCGAAAATGCGCAACGCAAAGTGGAAGCACATAACTACGATATTCGTAAACACTTGTTAGAGTACGATGACGTTGCTAACGATCAACGTAAGGTCATCTATTCACAACGTAACGAGTTGTTGGAAGCCGAAGATATTCAAGAAATGGTCGAATCCATCCGCGTGGATGTGGTGGATACCATGATCAGCACTTATGTGCCCGCAGGCAGCGTGGAAGAGCAGTGGAATATCGAAGGGCTATACAAACAGCTTTACACCGATTTTGGTTTGGATTTGCCATTAACCGATTGGTTAAAAGAGAAAAACTTCTACGAAGAAACTTTACGCGAGCGTATTCAAGCACAAGTGGCGGCGGTCTTAACGCAAAAAGAAGAGCTAATCAGTGCGCCGAACATGCGTCGTTTAGAGCGCGATGTTATGTTGCACGTTCTGGATTCCGAGTGGAAAGAACACCTTGCGGCGATGGATTATTTGCGCCAAAGCGTGGGGCTGCGTGGTTATGCACAAAAGAATCCCAAACAGGAATACAAGCGTGAAGCGTTTGAAATGTTCGAGCAATTGCTGGAACGTGTCAAACACGATGTGATTGCCTTTTTGATGCGCATCCAGTTAGCAGAGCCACAAAAAGCCATGCAAGAGCTGGAAGAACATCCCGAACAGCCAATGGAATATTCACACCCTGATGCCGATAGTGCGTTTGGTGATGAGGCAGATGAAAGCCCTGCCACTGCGGTTGCTCGCGCTACTTATCAACGCGACAATGACAAGACAGGGCGTAATGATCCGTGCCCTTGTGGTTCTGGCAAAAAATACAAACATTGCCACGGCAAATTGAGTTAATTGAAAGGACGAGGTAACAACATGGCAGTCAACTTACAAGCTCCTGACGTTTTATTACCCGTAGCAGGCGTGCGTTTAGCCTCTGTGAATGCTGGGATTCGTTATAAAAACCGCAATGATGTGTTATTGATCGAGCTGGAAAACGGCAGTCATACCGCAGCAGTCTTCACACGCAATGCATTTTGTGCCGCACCCGTTCATATTTGTCGTCACCATTTGATGCATTCTAACCCGCGTTACCTGTTGATTAATGCGGGCAATGCTAATGCTGGGACAGGCGAACAGGGGATGCGGGCAGCGCGTGAATCGTGCGAACAAGTAGCGGAACAGGGTTCTTGTTGGGCAGAAGAAGTGTTGCCCTTTTCCACTGGGGTGATTGGGATGCAATTGCCAGTGGAGAAAATTGCCGCAGCATTACCCGAAGCGTTTAGCAAGTTAAGCACGGATGGTTGGTTGGAAGCGTCACGCACCATTATGACCACTGACACCGTGGCTAAAGCGATTAGTAAGCAAGTGGAAATTTTTGGTGAAACCATCACCATCACGGGGATTGCCAAAGGTGCGGGGATGATTCACCCCAATATGGCAACCATGCTGGCTTATGTCGCAACTGATGCGTTGATTGAAAAAGATAAATTACAGGATGTATTGAAAGCCGTTACCGAAGAAACGTTCAACTGCATTACCGTAGATGGTGATACTTCCACGAATGACTCGCTGGTTGTTATGGCGACAGGCAATTCAGGGATCTATGTCGGTGGTGATGCTTTGCCTATGTTCCAAGCCGCATTACAGGAAGTTTGCCTGTATTTGGCGCAAGCGATAGTGCGTGATGGTGAAGGTGCGACCAAGTTCATCAGTATCGATGTACAAGGTGCGCTTAACCGTGCCGAAGCGCGAATTATTGGCAATACGGTTGCATTATCACCGTTGGTCAAAACCGCTTTATTCGCTAGTGACCCAAATTGGGGACGTATCTTAGCCGCTGTTGGACGTAGCCCTATCGACAATTTAGACGTGGGGCGTGTCACTATTTGGTTGGGTGAAACCTTATTGATTGAAGACGGTGAACCTGCGCCGACTTACCATGAGGAATTGGGGCAGGTCGAAATGAAACGCGATGAAATTCTGATCCGCATCGATTTAGGGCGTGGTGATGCCAGCGCGACGACGTGGACGTGCGATTTCTCCTACGACTATGTGAAAATCAATGCCGAATACCGTAGCTAATTCCCCCCGCGCTTTGCATGTCGTGGCGGCGGTTATTCGTGGTCATGGCACGCAACAAGGCAAGATATTCCTTGCCAAACGCCCCGCGCACATTTCCCAAGGTGGTAAGTGGGAGTTTCCCGGCGGAAAAGTAGAAGCAGGAGAAAGCCGTGAGGCAGCTCTTGCTCGTGAATTACAAGAAGAAATCGGGATTCAAGTGCTTACTGCGCGGCCCCTGTTGGAAGTGCATCACCGTTATGTAGAACGTCTGGTGCATTTGGATGTGTGGGAAGTCACGGATTTTAGTGGTGAACCGCATGGCAAAGAAGGGCAAGAAACCGCGTGGGTAGATGAGGCAGCTCTTCATCAATTGACGTTTCCTGCGGCGAACGCTCCGATCATTACCGCCACACAATTGCCGGATACCTACCTGATTACGCCCGAACCTACCGACACAAAACGATTTTTGCAGCAATTGCAACAAGCTTTGCAGGTAGGGGTACGTTTGGTGCAATTTCGCGCTAAAGCATTACCTGCAAGTGATTACACCGCCTTGGCGCGTGATGTGGTTGCCTGTGCGCATGAGGCAGGTGCGAAGGTGCTATTAAATTCCCCGCCGATGTGGTTGCCCGAAGCAGATGGTTTGCATCTGACAAGCACACAGTTGGCAATGTGGCAAACCAAACCTACTTACTTACAGGCAAATCAGTGGTTGTCCGCCGCGTGCCACCATGCACAAGATTTACAGCGTGCTGCTGAATTGGGTGTGGATTTTGCCTTACTTTCCCCTGTATTACCGACACTAACGCACCCCAACGCGCCAACGTTAGGTTGGCAGCGATTCGCACAACTGATTAAACAAGTGAATTTCCCCGTTTACGCGCTTGGCGGTTTGCAACGCACAGACGTTATGACAGCGAAAACGCATGGCGGGCAAGGCATTGCGGCGATGCGTGGCCTGTGGGGTAATTAGGCATTTAAGTCTGGGATCAGTTGGCTACGCAGGCGCGTAATCATGTCTTTCAAAAGCAACTTGCGCTTTTTCAAGCGTGTCACCATAAATTCGTCACAACGCGCGTGCAGTCGCAAAGCCTCAATCTGCTTATCCAAGTCACGATGTTCTTGAATAAGCAGGGCAAGTTTTTGATGTATGATTTCCGTGTCAGGTGTCATGCGTTACTATTTGGTTAGAATACGACGCTTTTCTTTGTACCGGATCACGACCTTTTTGTCACCTTGTGCTTTGTCCGCAGGCGGTGCTGAAGGGTAGTCTTGTTTCTTTTCCCAACTACCAATTTCATAAGAACCGCCCGTGTCTCTGCGCATATTGGGGTTGGATGGCGTGTAGCCGCCGCCCGTGCCGCCATTGCCATACTCACGTTTGCGCTGTGCACCGCCGTTTAAGCGTCCATAAGGACCTTTGCGCTGGCGAGCATCGGCATTTTTGTCATCTTGCCAAGTATTATTGTCGCGGTCACGCGGTGCGTAATGGTTGCTTCCCCCGTTTTGCTGCTGATGGCGTGGAGGGCGTGCGGCGTTGTTACCTTGTCCGGCATTATTACGGCTGCCGTGGCGGTCGTTGCGTTCACCACGTTCGCGGTCTTTGTGACCGCCACCTTTGCGCGTATTGTTGTTGCCGCCGTGATTCGTGCGCGGGGAACGAACTGCTGGCGTGAATCCAGAAGTATGGTGCAACGGGGCTAGACCAGGGAGCGTGCATTGCTCGATGGAATCGCCTAGGAAGTCTTCGATTTTCTTCAAGTTTTCGCGTTCGCGTGGCAAAACGACAGCGATGACCGCTTCTTCGCGGTTATCGGTTGGAACGTTTTGCAGGCGCGTTTCGTAATCTTCAACTTTGGCGGGTAACTCAAAGTTAATAATGTGCTCTTCGCCACCAAAGTGCGGTTTGATACCGTCTTGGTCTGCGTAGATTAGAATGGAACAGGTGTCGTAATTGCGTTCGGACTCGTCTAATTCACTAGCAAGTTCAGCAATATGCCCATGATTCGCTAGGCTTTCTGCCAACGCTTTGGCGGTTTTGCTGCTGATGGTGAAAATACAGGTCGGTTCGCCGGAAAACTCGTCTAAGAGGTGATCCATCAAGGCAATTTTATGCGTGTAGTCGTCCGCTAAGTGTACGACTTGTGGCAATTGCAGTAATGGATTGCGATCATCTTCGATTTCGAGTTCTTCCGCACCTGCAAAAACGGCACGCGCATAAGCTGAAATTTCGTCTTCTTGGCGCACGAATGCGACGATAGGGCAGGCGGTAGAACGTTCTGCGAGAATTTTATTCACAAGACCGTGCAGGCCTTTGTGGTAAATCGCGCTGAGATCGTCAATCACCAGCATTTCCAATTTGGAAAAGTCAGCTTTGTTATTATCGACTAAATCGTTTAAACGCCCTGGTGTGGCAATCATTAAATCCAGCGGACGGCGTAACAAGCGCATTTGTGGCTGATACGGTCGACCACTGACAATAAAGCCAGAGCGAATCTGTTGGTCATCGCCGAGTAAACGTTTAATCGTATAGTTAATCTGATTAACACGATCACGACGTGAAGTCAGGATTAAGATACGCGCATGGCGGTGTTCTTCAAGCGGATTACTCAGGATATAGTTAATCGCAGGTATCAGAAACGCACCTGTTTTACCCGACGCTGATTGTGTCCAAACAATAACGCTTTTGCTTTGCGTCATTAAAGGGATCAACTGCTTTTGCAGCTCGGTTGGATTTTCATACCCTGCGGCCTGAATTTTCGCCGCGAATTCTGGATTTAAGCCTAATTCTGAGAAAGACAAGACACATACTCCCCGTCGTATAGTGGGTGAGAGTCATTAAAAAAAATGTCGAACTGGAGAGGGGATGCCAGCAATAACGAACCCTCGACGCCGCCCGGAAACCGTATTTGTAACGTAAATTGCGTCTCGAACTAGTCGATAAAATTATTATATCCGTTGTACGGAGTCAACAATTATACGTCAACTGTGGCGATTTTACATCATCATTTCAATCGCCTTCTCCAACCGTGCCACCGCAACCACTTTCATACCCTCAATGGGGTGACGCGGTTTGTTGCCTTTTGGAACAATAGCCTGCTTGAAACCATGTTTCGCAGCCTCACGCAACCGTTCCTCACCGTTTGGTACTGGGCGGATTTCTCCGGCTAGACCAACCTCCCCAAAAACCACTAAGTCGGCAGGTAAAGGATGATTGCGAAAACTAGAGAGTGCTGCGAGTAGCAATGGTAAATCAGCAGCGGTTTCTGAAATCTTAACACCACCCACCACATTTATGAATACGTCTTGGTCAAACATCGAAATTCCACCGTGTCGATGCAAGACAGCCAGTAGCATGGCGAGACGGTTTTGTTCCAGACCCAAGGTAACGCGGCGCGGCGCAGAACCGTGGCTGGTGTCGACCAATGCTTGTACTTCTACCATCAGTGGGCGCGTGCCTTCGCGCGTGACCATCACGATGCTACCCGAAACCGCCTCCTCATGGCGTGAAAGAAAAATCGCTGAAGGGTTACTAACCCCTTTCAGACCTTGTTCGGTCATGGCAAACACGCCCAGCTCGTTCACTGCGCCAAAGCGATTTTTGACAGCGCGTAGGATGCGATAACGCCCGCCTGGGTCGCCTTCAAAATACAAAACGGTGTCAACCATGTGTTCCAGAACGCGTGGTCCTGCGAGTGTGCCTTCTTTGGTGACATGCCCGACGATAAATAAGGCGGTTTGGGTTTGTTTGGCAAAGCGTACCAGTTTGGCGGCTGATTCCCGAATCTGGCTGACCGAGCCAGGCGCGGATTGTAATTGGTCAGTGAAAATCGTTTGAATCGAGTCGATCACCATCAACTGGGGTTGTTCCTGAGCAGCCAGCGCGATGATGTTTTCCACGCACGTTTCTGTCAGTAAACGCAAATGCTGGGTGGGTAAACCCAAGCGTTTAGCGCGTAGGCCAACTTGTTGCAAGGATTCCTCACCTGTGACGTAGAGGCTTTTAAGGCTATCTAGTTCCGTTAGGGTTTGTAGCAAAATGGTGGATTTGCCAATACCTGGATCACCACCAATTAGCACCACTGAACCTGCAACCAAACCGCCACCAAGGACACGATCCAGTTCCGATTGGCGGGTGGGAATGCGTGGGTCTTCCGCCAAACTGACTTCATGTAGCGAGCGAATCGCTACTTGTTCGCCTGCGTAACCCCCGCTGCGCGTGGTGGCGGTTTTGCTGGTTGGAACGCTAATGCTTTCTTCTAACGTATTCCAAGCACCACAGTCACCGCATTGCCCACTCCATTTGCTGTGTAGGCTACCGCAGGCGGTACAATAATATTGAATTTTAGTCTTGCTCATGCACTTCAGGACGTAGGCGTTGAATACGCGGGTGGATGATTAGTGTTTTTACCGCATTATTGCGTGTTTTACAAATTTCTAGGGGATAATCGTCAATTAATAACGTCATCCCAGGAACGGGTAATGATTCTAAGTATTCTAAGATTAAACCATTCATGGTGTTGGCAGATTGTGCCGAAAAATGGCTATCGAGGTGACGGTTGATTTCACGGATAGGTGTTCGCCCATCTACCCAATAACCACCATTGCCTAATACTTTGATTTCATAGCTTTGGTCACTCGGCGATGTGGAAAACTCACCAACGATTTCTTCGAGAATGTCTTCCAGTGTTACCAAACCTAAGATTTCCCCGTATTCATCCACAACCAAGGCAATTCTGCGATTTTCTTCCTGAAAATTCAGTAATTGCTGGGTGAGGGTGGTGGTCTCAGGAGTGAAATAGGCTGGACGAATGCGTGTTTCAAAACCTTCCCGATTCAAATGCCCTTCGCGGAATAATGGCAATAATTTGCGCAGGTGAACAATGCCAATCACGTTATCCAAGCTGCCGCGATAAACGAGCAAACGCGTGAATTTGCTGTTGACGATTTGTGTTTCGAGGTCGTTCCAGTCATCATCAAGATTAACCCCTGTCACCTGTTTGCGCGGAATCATAATGTCCGCGACCGTGGTGGAGGCCAAATCCAAGACGCTTAACAACATGTCAGCGTGATTAGGGGGTAACTGCGTTCGCGCGGCATCCACAATAGCGCGTAAGGTTTCGGGGGTCAGCTTGTCATGTGTCGCTGCTGATGGTGCAGGCCATTTGGTACGGCTGTAAAGGATGCAAAACACCGCCGCCAATAGCATGGAAATCAGCACATTGACTAGCATAAAGCCAAACGGTGTTAGGGTAATATTCACGCAGGATTTACCAAAAACTCCAAAACAAACTTACTGCCGAAAAACGCTAACATGAGCAAAAAGAAACCGCTCAATGTCCAGCGGATAGCGATGCGTCCGCGCCAGCCATATTGCCAATGTCCCCATAACAAAGCACTGAACACGCACCACGCAATAATGGACAACACTGTCTTGTGCACCAAGTGTTGGCTAAACAGGTTATCAACGTACAACGCACCGCTGAGTAATCCACCCGACAGCAAAACCACCCCTAACACGATGAGTTTGAACAGTAAGGATTCCATGTCCTGCAATGGTGGGAGGGTTTTAATCAAACCGCCGGGGTGATGATTGTGCAAATGTTTGTTCTGTAACGCTAACAATAACGCTTGTAACGCTGCCAGCGTCAACATGCTATACGCTAATAAAGAAGTGAAAATGTGAATCCCCAAACCCGTATTCAAACTCAATGAGGCGCTGTGATGGGATTCCAATAACGGCATGAGCATGGCTGAAAGCGTGAACGGCACGACCACAATCCCTAAAGTTTCCAAAGGGCGATGCAGCATGGTGGCAAATAGCAAGCCATTGCATAACCACATCACGATGGAGCTGGCGGTGGCAAAGTTAATCATAACACCGGACGGCTGCAAAACAGCAGCCAGCACCGCACCGCCGTGTAACAACAACGACCCTAACCACACACCAATGAGTAGTTGACGATGTTGTGGAATGTTACCGCGCAATCGCTCGCGTAAGCGAGAGCTGATCAACCACCACGTTGTTAGCCATGCTGTTGTCGCCAACAGATTCAGCATTATTGTCATTTTCAAACGGATTCTATACGTCGTTAAAAGTTGCGTACCCCAATGGTGGAAACGCATTCGTTTTCACTTTTAATGCTATGATAGCAACTTGTGCCGCAATGGGACTAGAAAGAAGTCAAACATGTTCGAGAATTTAAGTGAACGTCTGTCGCAGACGGTAAAAAAATTACGCGGTCAAGCCCGTTTGACCGATGAAAACATTAAAGATGCGTTGCGCGACGTGCGGATGGCACTGTTGGAAGCTGACGTGGCTTTGCCTGTGGTTCGTGAGTTCACGAGTCGGGTGCGTGAGCGGGCAATTGGGCAGGAGGTACTGGAAAGCCTAACGCCAGGACAGGCATTCATCAAAGTGGTGAATGATGAGTTGGTTGCGATCATGGGTAAGGCTAATGAAACCTTGTCGCTCAATGCGCAACCACCTGCGGTTATCTTAATGGCGGGGTTGCAAGGTGCGGGCAAAACCACCACTGTTGGTAAGCTGACGCGCTTTTTAAAAGAACGCCAAAATAAGTCTGTCATGGTTGTCAGTTGTGACGTATACCGTCCGGCGGCGATTAAACAGCTCGAAACCATCGCAGGGCAAACGGGGGCGGTTTTTTTCCCCAGTGAAGCCACACAAAAGCCTGTCGATATTGCCAATGCTGCGGTAGCAGAAGCTAAACGCAAATACATGGATGTGTTGATTGTCGATACCGCTGGACGGTTACACATCGATGCGCAAATGATGCAGGAAATTCAAGTCGTTCATGCCGCGCTTAACCCGATTGAAACGCTGTTTGTCGTGGATAGCATGACAGGTCAAGACGCAGCGAATACCGCAAAAGCGTTTGGCGATGCGTTACCACTGACAGGGGTTGTCTTAACCAAAGCGGATGGTGATGCGCGTGGTGGTGCGGCATTGTCGGTGCGTCAAATCACGGGCAAACCGATTAAGTTCATCGGGGTCGGTGAAAAATTAGATGCGCTAGAACCCTTCCACCCAGACCGTATGGCATCGCGTATTTTGGGTATGGGCGATGTTTTGAGCTTGATTGAAGAAGCACAACGCCAAGTTGACCACAAAAAAGCGCAAGCTCTTGCGAAAAAACTAAACAAAGGTAAGGGGTTTGATTTTGAAGATTTACGCGACCAAATGCAGCAAATGCTGAAAATGGGCGGCATGAGTGCGTTGATGGATAAATTACCTGGCATGGGTAATGTGCCAGCACACCTAAAGGATCAAGCCAACGATAAAGAAGTCCGGCGCATGATTGCGATTATTAATTCCATGACTTTGGAAGAACGGCGTAATCCTGAGGTTATCAAAGCATCACGCAAGCGCAGAATCGCCGCAGGGTGTGGTTTGCAAGTGCAAGATGTGAATCGTCTTCTTAAGCAGCATCAACAAATGAGCCGCGTCATGAAGCAGTTTTCAAAAGGCGGAGCTTTGCGCAAATTGATGGGCAAGATGAGTAATAAGATGCCACCAGGGGGTGGATTCCCTCCCGTCGGCGGTTTTCCGGGGTAATTTAATTGAGTTTTTAGGTATTTAATTGCGCATCTTTGATTATTTGTGATAATAGGGGTTTGCCTGTTCTTTTATCTAGTTGTATGATGCGCATCGTCCAGAGATTTCCGTGAGGCTGACGAACGGGGTCGATGCATTCAATCTCTTGGATGTTAGTGCATAATTTGTGCTGATAAAGTTTCCCTTTCCTTATATCGTGAGAGAGTTTGAACTATGAAAATGAAATCTCAATTAACTATCGCTGGTCTGTTGTTCGCTGGTTTGTTGGCAACTGGTTGTAGCCAACAGCAAGCTGCTGGTGGTCAACAACAAACTGCTGCTCCAGAAACTCCTGCTGCTCCAGCTACTCCGGTTGCTCCAGCACACCCTGTTGCTCCAGTACGTCCAGCTCCAGGTCCAGTTGTGCCTAAAGTTAAAGCGAAAGGCAACTACAAAGGTCCAGTCGCAATGGATCCAGCTTCTAAAGCTGCTCTGCAACAATACCAAAAGTAATGGTTGCATTGGTACACTAGTTCCCGCTTGATCCAAGTAGGAAATGGTTATCTGAAAGCCTCTCGTTATGACGAGAGGCTTTTTTTTGTCCAAACCTCACAAATCTCCTCTCCATTCGTCGGCGTTTCTGTATGTTTTGTGCTACATAATGATAGGTAGCAATGATAGAGGCAACTCTATGAGGCTACACTGCGAAAACTTACTGACTTTTTAGTGAATAAATTGAGGCTAAAGCCATGGAAATGAAGTCCAAATTGACTCTTGCGGCATTGATTTGTGTTGGTTTGCTGGCGACAGGTTGTAGTCAACAACAAGCAGCGGGCAGTCAACAGGTTGCACAACAACAAACTTGCGATTGTGGAAAAGAAAAACCTGTTACTCCGCCTCCTGTTCCTGTACAACCGCCTGTCAAACGTCCTCCTCCACCAGTGAAGCCCGTCACTCCGGTTGCACCCGTTGTTCCGCCTGTCAAAGCCAAAGGCAACTTCAAAGGTGCAGTAAAAATGGATGAGTCATCTAAGGCTGTGATGCAACAATATCAACGTTAATCGCTGAGCAACACGATACCGACCTTTACTTTATTTGGGGTAGAGGTCGGTTTTATGGTTGCATTTCCTGCGAACTCGTTTTATTTTTGGGATATGTTGTAAATTTGCACAACATGGACGTGTCTATCGTGATGTTATCACCGTGTCGCTAAGCAGTTTTTTAGGTAGATTCGTGTTAAATTGGTGCAGAGTGTTTTCCTAAAGCAATTTTGTGGTTGTTTTGCTACACTCTTTGAAATCAGTGCTTTCCCTTCAACAATGAAAGAGACCAAGACGATGAAGATTAAATCCCCACTCACAATCGCAGCTTTGATCATGGCAGGTATGTTCGCAACAGGTTGCCAACAAATGAGCCAGCAACAAACGGCAGCACCTGCAACAGAAACAACAACCGCAACAAAAACTACAACGCCTGCTGCTGGTGGTAATGCACATACTCACCCTGCTGTTCCAGCTTGCACCAACTCTATCACGCATTCTCACGCTTCTAACGATCCAAACCACACTCACCACTATAGCTGCAAACCTGGTATCCCACACAAAGGTACTGGTCCTGTGATTCCAAAAGTAAAAGTAAAAGGCAACTTTAAAGGTTCAGTCAAGATGAACCAAACATCTCAGGATGCACTGAAGCAATATCAACAAAAATAAGTTGATAGCTGATCAATGAGGCATTTCATTGTTAATCTTGTAAAAAGTTAGCAAATGCATTGTGTCGATACCCAACCTTTGCTCGGTTGGGTATTTTTTTGGTTGAAATTCAGGATAAGGCAATTTACGCTAAGCGACATTGGGAACTTATGGGCATGTTCTCAAGTCAGGGCTATTAGTAAGCGTGAACCTGACAGGTTGCATTTACCTATCGAGTGTTCTTCTGGTTTTAACTACATCAAGTGCAAGTTTCATGAAAAAATTTTTTAGCCTAGTGCTTTTACTAACCGCTGCGACGTTTATGCCGTCGATGGCCTCCGCTGAGGTATGGCCTAACGAGAATGCATGGGATGACACATGGGAAGGTCGTTACCATGATTGGGTGCGTACTAACTGGAAAGATGACATCTTTATGGATGCGTCTAAGCCTATCTACTACCAGTTTGAAAATGACTGTGCTGACGCGGTTTACATGATGCGCTTGATTTTTGCGTATGAGAACCGTCTGCCATTCGTGATTAACAATCGCGATAAAGCGGGTAAACAAATTAGCAATAGCATGGGAACGTGGGATAACCTCGCGCCACCACAACGGGTACGCCAGTTCATGAACTATGTGGCTGACATGACCAGTAGTGCGTCCTTGCCAAACGATACTTACCCTGTCGCACTCAATGACATTAAACCAGGTGACGTGTATGTCGCACCGGGGGTTCACTCTTACCAAATCGTGGAAGTGACAGAAGCAGGTATCGCCGAAGTCATGGCTTCTACAACCCCTAAACAAGCACGTTATTTGCTACGCACGCCATCGTTTCCTTTCTATGTGCCAGAAGACAAGCGCATGGGTGATGGTTATCGCCGTTTCAAACAGCCACAAAACATTATGAAGCCTGCAAGTGCTCAACCTGGGTATAGCGAAGAGCAATTCCAAGTGGCAGCGGAATTAGGTGGCGACTATGTGGCGTTTACGGACATTATTTCCAAAAAGTTGGGACATCGTGAAGAACGTCCAGATGAAAAAACCCAACGTTTATTATTGGCCTTGTGCATGTATGCCAATGACCGTAGCGTGTATGTTTACGATGCGTTGTTCTATTTGCAAAAGATTCGCAATGAAGGCCGTCGTTGCATGAATGCAAAAGAATACGATGATCATTCAACCCCTGGTCGTGATAAACGTTTGAATATGTTCTTTAGTTCCATTCGTCGTCATTTGGATCGCGTCGGACGTTTTGATCCACGTTCGCAACCCGCACGTTGGGCAAAAGCGGTATTCTCTAATGACCAGCCACCACCGTCTGAAATGCAGAACCTAAATAATTTCTGCCAAGTTCAAATGACGTTGGTCGATGAGGGTGAACGTAATTACTACATGACATTGCGTGAGTTGCGTCAAAATGTTGAAGCAGGTACGTTAAGTTCTGATCCACATGCGCCATTGGAATACCGCTGGGGTATTGCCAAACAGCCGTTTGTCTCAGACTGTCCAACGTATTAAGCCACATTCAGCTTAGGTTTTCCCCCATGCTTTTACGCTGGGGGAAGCTTACTGCATCAACATAACAATAATGGTTGCTCTGACTATCGTGAATAGCATTCGGTATAATGCGGCTCGCGTAGATGACTTCAAAGTATGTATGCAAATGGTTAAACGGGCTTTTCGGAGTTTAAGGATTTCTGTTGTTGAAACAGGAGTGGGGTAAATGAGTAGTGTTCTGAGATTATCACGCTTAACGAGATTGAGTGTACTAGTCTATTTGGTTTCGGGTGTCGGCTTAAGTGGATTGAGTGGTTGTTCTAGCCAATCGCAATCAACAGGGCAACAACAACAGCAGACTGTGCCGATGCAACGTTCAGGCACGGCGCGAACGAATGTTGCCACGCCAGAGCGTTTGTCTTATGCGGCTTTGGATCGCCTGCGTCATCGTGTGGTTTACAATGGCACATACATGCCTATTGCTTATCCTAACGGGGACGTACCCAGTAACATGGGGGTTTGTACCGACACGGTTATCCGTTCCTACCGTAAGCTAGGTGTTGATTTGCAACGCTTGGTTCACGAAGACATGGCGCGAAATTTCTATGCGTACCCTAACCTACCAAAATGGGGGTTGAGTGCGCCAGACCCGAATATCGACCACCGCCGGGTGCACAACCTGAAGGCCTTCTTTACACGTCGTGGTGCGCGTCTGCCTGTTTCCGGTGATCCGCGCGATTACCAACCAGGTGACTTGGTGACGTGGAGTTTGGGCGGGGATCAAGAGCACATCGGTATCGTGGTAAATCGTAAATCAACAGCAGACCCAGACCGTTACCTCATCGTGCATAACATTGGTGAAGGTGAAAAAATGGAAGATGTGCTATTCCAAATGCCGATCAGCGGACATTACCGTTTCTTCCCAGGTTATGTGCCTTCTGCTGCACAATATGCATCCGCTAACTAGTCAGTAAATGACGTTCCCATGCGCATGATAAAAGCCTCCCTGCCGTGGAGGCTTTTTGTTATAAGCGGTGTAATCAATACTTCACTTTTTCTGAAATTAACGTACAATCTCGCGTTTACTTCGGGGTGGGGTAGTCTGCCCTGCGTTTACTGAATTTATTTTAAGGTTTTGCTATGGTCAACATTCGTCTGGCTAGAGGTGGCGCGAAAAAGCGTCCTTTTTATCACATCGTTGTTAGTGATAAACGTAAACCGCGTGACAGTGGTTACATCGAGCGTATTGGTTACTTCAACCCCGTAGCGCGTGGTCAGGAAGTGCGTCTGCACATCGAAAGCGACCGTGCTGACTACTGGTTAAAATGTGGTGCACAACCAACTGAGCGCGTGGCTAAGTTGCTGAAAGAAACAGCGGAAAGCGCGGCAGTTTAAGGCAAGTTAAGGTTACGACTGTTATTGACTTATGACCCAAGCTAACACTTCCAACCAAATGATTACACTAGGAAAAATTGCTGGTGTTTTCGGCGTGAAAGGCTGGGTAAAAGTGTTTTCCCACACGGAACAACGTGAAGCTATTTTGGACTACAGTCCGTGGTACTTGCGCGTAGCGGGTGAATGGAAAGCGTATAAAGTCATAGCAGGTCAGGTGCAAAGCAAGGGCATTGTTGCTCAATTGCAGACGGTTAATGACCGTGACCAAGCGCAAACTTTGATCGGCTGTACGATTGCTATCCCCCGTGAACAATTGCAGCCGTTGCGTCAGGATGAATACTACTGGGCAGATTTGCTGGGTATGGAAGTCATCAATCTGGCAGGTTTTGTGTTTGGTAAAGTCGATTCCCTATTGGAAACGGGTGCAAATGATGTTGTGGTCGTGCGTGGTGATGAGGAACGCTTAATCCCTTGGATCATGCACGATGTCATTAAATCCGTTTCAGTGGATGAACGTCGTATCGTTGTGGATTGGGAGCCAGACTTTTAGTCATGCGCTTTGATGTAGTGACGCTTTTTCCCGAACTGGTAAACGCCGTTGTGCAAAGCGGTGTGACAGGTCGAGCGGTGAAGCGCGGCATCATTCAGTTGCAGCATTGGAATCCACGCGACTATGCGCAGGATGTACATCGCACTGTCGATGATCGTCCTTACGGTGGAGGGCCGGGTATGGTAATGAAAGCGGAAACGCTATTACCCGCTATTCGTGATGCCCGCCAACACAACTTGGGTAAAGTCGTTTACCTTAGCCCTCAAGGTGTACCCCTAACGCAGGCTTTAGTTTCGGAGCTTGCCACAGAAGCGGGTTTGATTCTGCTCTGTGGGCGTTACGAAGGTATAGACGAACGCATTATTGCGTTGGAAGTCGACCTTGAATGCTCAATTGGTGACTATGTTCTCAGTGGTGGGGAATTGGGTGCAATGGTGTTGATCGATGCCATTACCCGTTTGTTACCCGAGGCATTAGGACATAACGAATCCGCTGCGCAAGATTCATTTTGTGCCGGATTACTGGATTGTCCGCATTATACCCGCCCAGAAGTGTTGGAAGGTTTGCCGATTCCCGCCGTATTGAAAAGTGGTAATCACGCGGATATTGCTCGTTGGCGACACAAACAAGCACTTGGCAGAACGTGGCAGCGTAGACCGGAACTATTGCAGGCAAAACACTTAACGGATACCGAGCGTGTGTTGCTGGCTGAATATATCAACGAATTTGACAGAAGTAGTGAACTTCAGTAGAGGATTATCATGAACGCGATTATTCAACAACTTGAACAAGAACAAATGGGTAAAACCATTCCTGACTTCAACCCAGGCGACACGGTTATTGTTCAAGTGCGTGTTAAAGAAGGCGACAAAGAACGCCAACAGGCTTATGAAGGCGTGGTTATTGCGAAACGTAACCGTGGTTTGAACTCGTCTTTCACCGTGCGCAAAATTTCCTACGGTGAAGGTGTTGAGCGTGTATTCCAAACTTACAGCAACAGCATCGCTGGTATCGAAGTGAAGCGTTGTGGTGATGTTCG
The DNA here is from genome assembly GCA_964514635.1 of uncultured Thiothrix sp. GTDB lineage: Bacteria > Pseudomonadota > Gammaproteobacteria > Thiotrichales > Thiotrichaceae > Thiothrix. Next base: position 2,787 of record CAZEQX010000002.1, on the reverse strand, counting down.
TCGTGCAAAATTGTACTACCTGCGTGGTCGTACAGGTAAAGCAGCGCGTATCAAAGAAAAAATCTAATTGTCTGGCGACAGTTGATTGTCATGCCCGATACACAACTTTGGGGTGTGTCGGGTGCGCCAGATAACTCCAATCGTTCAACTCTTCATATTTATTGTGAAGCTTTCTTACTTGCACCCTGCATAAGGGGCAAATCCAGATTCTAGCCGTTAAACTCGACCGTTACTCTTTGAAAGCTGTACAGTATGTTGGGCAATGCATATGATTAGCAACGTGACAGCTTACTCAATAAAAATACCAAACAGGTCTGAGGGCTTAAGTGGGTAACTTTTTAGACTTTTCTTCACAAACACTGTTACCGTTGTATTTTTTACTAGCGGGTATTCTGTTGTTGCTGTTATTGGGTAGTTTGTTCGCGCGTCGTACCCGCCATAACACGCGTAATCAAATATACCTAGCCCAACAAAACATGCTGGTATCCGCTTTAGCGGACGTGCAAGAGTTAGCCGTGTTAGTGGATGACAAAGGCATTATTAGTTTTATCAACCCAGCAGCCGAGCGACTATTAAAAACCAAAATGCGCAGCGCACGCGGTAAAGCGTGTGGGCAGTTCTTTACGCTATTTGACCCATTGACTCGTACACCGTTGTTATGGCTGGATCGGGCAAAATCCAATACCAATGATCGGCTGGATATTCCGCTGGCACTTTTGAGTGCAGGTGGCTTAAATGAATTGCGTGTGAGTTGTTCGGTGCAATGGTTGCAATATGAAGGTCACGATGGTTTTTACTTCATGTTGCTCATGCGTAATCAAACAGAATTACAAGAATTGCAAGTTCGGATGGAATATATCGGCTTGCATGATGCACACACTACTTTATTAAATCGTAAAGGTTTTGAGATTCGTCTGAAGTTGGCTATTGATCAAGTTCGCCAGCATGGCGTTAAACATTCATTTTGTTTAATTGCAATGGATCAATTTAAACTGGTGAATGATTCAATGGGGCATTCAGGCGGTGATGAGTTAATTAAGCGCATTGCTAATTTATTAAAAGATGAAATTGATGCGAAGCGCGATATTTTAGCGCGATTAGGTGGTGATGAGTTTGGTATTTTGTTGCAGGAAGTCGAGCCTTCTGTTGCTATTCAAGCAGTAGAACGGATTTACAAAAAGTTATCGCAGTATAACTTCTCGTGGAACGATATGAATCAGCAGGTCACAGCAAGTATCGCATTCGTTCCATTCTATAAAGCTTTGGTATCCCCTAATAATCGTCAAATTTCGGTCAGCCGTATTTTATCCGTTGCTGATAATGCCTGTCGCGTTGCAAAAGCCAAAGGTGGTAATCGGATTCATATTTATCGACCAAACGACCAAGAAGTTAATAAACAACGTGGTAATTTAGTGTGGTTGGGAAAACTCAAAAAGGCTTTTGAGGCAGGAAATTTCAGGTTAGTGGCGCAACCTATTCAGTCTTTGGATGTAAAAGCGTTCAAAAAACCATTCCATCATTATGAGGTCTTAATTCGGTTGTATGATGAAAAAGAGCAACCGATTCCGCCAGATGAATTTATCCCTGCCGCTGAATACTTCTCCATGATGCCACGCTTGGATCGTTGGGTAGTACGCAAGTTAGTGACTTCCTTACGCGATATTACGCAACGTGTGCCATGTCCTGTGTTTGCGGTGAATTTATCAGGGCAAAGTTTGGATGAGCCGGACTTTTTACAATTTGTGCTAGATGAAATTCACCATGCTGGTATTAGTCCAGCTATGTTGTGTTTTGAAATTACCGAACGGGTAGCTATCCATAATCTGGAGTTGGCTCATAAATTCATAGAAACATTAAAAAACTTGGGCTGTAGTTTTTCATTGGATGATTTCGGTACGGGGGTTAGTTCGTTTTCGTATTTGAAGTCTTTGCCACTGGATTATCTAAAAATTGATGGCAGTTTTATTAAAGATATTGCAACGGATACGGTCGCCGAGGCAATGGTGCGTTCAGTAAGCCAAGTCGGGCATTTAATGGGTGTCAAGGTTATTGCTGAATATGTCGAGAATGATCAGGTTATCCAAATCGTGCGGGATATTGGTGTAGACTACGGGCAGGGCTATGGCATTTCTAAACCGATTCCGCTAGAAGATGTTATTAAGCGTCATATTTTACAATAGCCATTGATTGATAAAAGGTTAGCAAATCTACGCATGAAAATTCATATTTTGGGTATTTGCGGTACGTTTATGGGCGGTATCGCATTGCTGGCACGCGCCAAAGGGCATACGGTAACGGGTTCGGATACCAATGTGTACCCGCCGATGAGTACCATGTTAGCAGAGCAGGGCGTGGCAATTACGCAAGGTTACGCACCGCAAGATTTACCCGCTGAGGTGGATGCATTCGTGGTGGGGAATGTAATGAAACGTGGGTTGGATGTGGTCGAACACGTTTTAGACCGTAATTTACCGTACATTTCCGGCCCGCAATGGTTGTATGAAAATATTCTGCGCGATTGTTGGGTATTGGCGGTAGCGGGAACGCACGGCAAAACCACGACTTCCAGCATGTTGGCGTGGATTTTGGAATACGCTGGTTTAAAACCGGGCTTTTTGATCGGTGGCGTGCCGGAAAACTTTGGTGTGTCGGCGCGTTTGGGCGAAACGCCCTTTTTCGTGGTGGAAGCGGATGAATACGACACCGCCTTTTTCGACAAGCGTTCCAAATTCGTGCATTACCACCCGCGCACGGTGATTTTGAATAATCTCGAATACGATCACGCCG
>CAZEQX010000001.1:13423-40947 GCA_964514635.1 uncultured Thiothrix sp. | reverse complement strand
ATCGCCGATGGTAGTGTGGGGTCTCCCCATGTGAGAGTAGGTCAACGCCAAGCACTTATCTCAAAGCCCTGATAGTTGAACACTGTCGGGGCTTTTTTATTTCCTATCAAAAAATGTCTTTCTATTCATCTCTTGGCATTTAAATTGCATTGCTTTATTTTTGGCAAATAAAGGAATGTAAATAATGTCTAACATGAGCTACATCAACGTAATCGACAATTATCATTCCCATAAAAATGAAATTGATGAATTGATGGGGTCTATTCTCAGCGGCATTAACGAGCTGTTTTTGTTTGAAGATGAAGCGCGTCAGCAAAAAGCAATGGATTGTCTTGTAGAAAGCTACCCATTCGTTGACATGCTTTATACGTTGGATGCTCATGGGCGGCAAGCCAGCCACAATATTCTACCCTACGGACGCACTTCTCGCGAAGATGGGCAAGGGCGTGATCGTAGCCAGCGCCCCTATTTTTTGTTAGCGAGAGAGAGTGAGTCGATTATTGTTACTTCGCCTTATCTTTCTACTGCCAGTCGTAGTCTGTGTATCTCTGCTGCTACCAAAATTCACTCGCCGGATGGTGAATTATTAGGTTTTATTGTGTTGGATATTGATTTAACACGCACTATTGAATTCATGTTGGGTGACTCGCGTCGTCGTAAATTCGAGGTGCTGTTCAAAATCATTTACATGTTAATTGCGGTAGGGTTGTTTGTGGTTGTTGGGCTGTTGCTGCATTCATCGTGGTTGGAGTTTATGCAATTCATGAGCGCGGAAGTAGAAGATGTCGCTAATCCCCATTACCTGCGTCCGTTTGGCATTATCATTTATCTGACATTGGCTCTGGCCATCTTTGATTTGGCGAAAACCACGTTGGAAGAGGAAGTATTGATGCACAAGGATGTTTTTCGCCACAGTTCAACACGACGCACCATTACTCGTTTTATGGCAGCGATCTTAGTAGCTGTTTCGATAGAATCTCTACTGTTGATGTTTAAATCCGTGTTAAGCGATGGACACATGCTTTCGGGTGCGGTGGCGATGATGTTGGCTGCTGCTGCTTTGCTGGTGGCTTTGGGGGTTTATGTCTTTTTGGGAGCGAAGGCAGAAAATATTTTACTTACCTTGCGCAAAATTAACACCACAGATTCACAGATTAATCAATGATTTAAATAGTATCTGTGAGTTGCGTCCGTAGTTATAATGGGATTGTTTATTGAGGGGAAGATCAACAACTTCCCCTTTGTGAAAACCACGTTCACGAAACCAATCAACGGTTTGTGTTGTAAGCACTAACAAACGGGTCTTTCCTTGCGCCTTTGCTAGTTGTTCGAGGTGTTTCAGTAATTTGTCACCGCGATTGCCGTGCCGATATTGGGGATTCACCGCTAAACAAGCCAATTCAGCGGTGGCAGGGTCAGCAGTGTCATGCAAGGCAACACAGGCAATGACTTCATGATCACGGGTGATAATGTGGAAGTGGTTGATTTCCAGTTCTAACTGTTCCCGTGAACGTTTAACCAATATACCCCTTTCTTCTAGAGGACGAATCAGTTCCAGTATGCCGCCAATATCGGCCTCTGTTGCAGCGCGTAACTGCTCGAATTGTTCCGATGCGATCATACTGCCCACGCCATCGCGGGTATAAAGTTCCAGCAGTAATGCCCCGTCAGTTGCCAAATCCAGTAAATGCACGCGCTCTACTTGGTTGCTAATGGCTTCAATAATGGCAGAAAGCAATGGGTACTGTGGCAAGTAGGCTTGTGCTTCGTCCGCTGTAAGTTCATGCGGAAGTGTTAAAGGTTGTGGGCTAATGAAAATTAGCTTGTCAGCTTTCAGTACTTTAGCGGCTTCAATAGCAACCTGTTCGTAGCGTAGATTGTATGCCTCACCATTGGGGGAGTAACCGATTGGCGATAGCAATACCATGTTATGTGCATCTAATTGTTGGTTAAGGTGATTGCGGCTGATGTTGCGTACCAAACCGCTATAACCATAATCCACACCGTCATGAATCCCCAGTGGACGCGCAGTAATAAAGTTGCCTGAAACAATGCCCAAACTTTTGCTGGACAATGATGGTTGGCTTAAAGCGTGTGTGAGTAAATTTTCAATGCGAATGCGGATAAAGCCAATCGCTTCTTGTGCTGCGAGTAGGGCGTGATGGTCGGTAATGCGGATACCTTTATGGAACTGACTGGGCGTTTGCCCTGCTTTGCTTAGACGATCATCAATTTGTGGGCGCGTACCATGCACCAAAACTAAGCGTGCGCCAAGTGTCGAAATAATCGCAATGTCGTGTAGCAAAGCGCGAAATTGTTCGCTTTCGACCACTTCCCCAGCAAAGGCAATGACAAAGGTTTTGTCGCGGTGGCTGTGAATGTAGGGGGCAGCTTCACGAAAGAACAAAACACTTTGCTGACTAAGTTCGGGAGTCATTGCCTTACCTGTGGCGTTAGGTTGGGTTAATAATCATCTGATCCAGCAGGTCACAGATGCAATGAATAACCAATAAATGGGTTTCCTGAATGCGGGCAGTGCTGTCGGCAGGAACACGCAATTCCACATCATCAGCTTGTAGCAGTGTCGTCATATTTCCACCAGATTTGCCGCTAAGTGCCACTACACGCATTCCGCGTTGGTGTGCTGCTGCGATGGCACGGTTTACGTTGGTGGAGTTGCCGCTGGTTGAAATCGCCAATAGCACATCACCCTGACGGCCTAATGCTTCCACTTGACGCGCAAATACCCGTTCATAGCTGTAATCATTGGCAATGGATGTTAAGGTCGAGGTGTCGGTGGTTAGAGCAATGGCGGCCAAGCCTTCGCGTTCTTGTTCAAAACGGTTGAGTAATTCCGACGAAAAATGCTGAGCATCACCTGCCGAACCTCCATTGCCACAACTGAGGATTTTACCGCCTTGTTGTAAGCACGCCAACATGAGCTGTGCCGCATCTGCAATGCGTGCAGGCAATACCGCGAGGGCTTGTTGTTTGGTGGCAATACTGGCGAGGAAATGTTGTTCAATACGTTGTTGTAAATTCATTCTATTAGCCCATTAGCCTAAATCAAAGGCATTTTGAATCCAATGCAATTGTGTGCCTTCAATCGCTACCACATCAAACCGTGCGGCTGCATTGGGTGCGCGATACTGAAGGTAATACTGTGCGGTACGGATAATACGCGCTTGTTTGCGAGGGTCAATACTGTGTAATGCGCCGCCATAACGTTGGCTCTTACGATAACGCACTTCCACGAACACAATACTCGCACCATCTTGCATAATCAGGTCGATTTCGCCCACTTTCAGACGAAAGTTGCGTTGTAACAAACGCAAACCGCTGGCTTGTAAATGTTCACAAGCCAGTTGTTCAGCATCGCTACCCCGTTGCAAGTGAGTAGCGGTAGGTGTGATTTTATTGCCCAAGGGGTTGTGGTAAACCATTGGCGAAGGTGGCAAATACAAGGCTGCGTTGTACTTGGCGATTGCCCGCTAAGTGAATGTTCCCCGTTTTACCGTCGACCTGTGCATTAGGATTACGCGCGATACTGGGTAGATTTTTAGCGATCAAAAACGCATCCATGCCCAGTGCGTACATACGCGGGAAACTGCTGCTGTTGAGCGTGCCACCTTGTAAGTTTTCCATTACCCACGGGATTTCGGTGTAGATAATGCCATCGAGATCATTATCTTTGTTAGGGTCTAAACGCCCTGAGAAAATGTGCGAAGTTGCATACACTGGCAAACCACTGGCTTGCGCTTCGATCAGTGGACGCATTAAACGTGCTTGGCTTGGCGATGCGGCTAAGAACACCATACTAGCGCGACCTTGTGCTGCTGCTAATGCTGCCTGAACGTTTTGGGTATAGCTGCTGGATGGGGTATCAGCGTAACGCTGTACGGTCAATACTTGCCCGCCGCGCCCTTGGTAGGCGGCTTGGAATGCGCCTGCAACCCGTTCGCCCCAACTGGAATCCGGTGCGAGCACAATGGCGGTGCGTTGTCCGCGTGCCAGTGTGAAATCAGCGACTTGACGCGCTTCATCTTCAGGCAATAAACCAAACTGGTAGAGCGCACCTGGGATTAATTGGCTGCTGGTTAAGTAGTTCAAGCTCAAAATAGGTTTGGTCAAACCTTGTGGTTGCGCGAGTAATGCTGCTAATGATTCTTTATCCAACGGACCTACCACCATGTCTGCCCCTTCAGCCACCGCTTTTTGGTATTGTGCGACTGCATTGGTGGCATTGACATCGTAGATTTGAATGCTGCTATCCGCGCCCAATGTGCTACGCGCTGCTTCCATACCCTGGTAAATGTCTTTGCTTACGCTACCTAGTGCGCCCGATTGCGGGAGCAAGGCCGCGATGCGATTCACGCTAGCGGGGACTAAAGCTGCTTGAACATTAACCGCACCCGTGGTTTTACCGCCCATTGCTTGCGCTTGTTGGCGAACGTGTTGCACTTTCTCGCGTAAAACAGGTGATAAGTTGCTAACGTTGTTGGGCAATAAACTCAGGGCTTGGCTTGGATTTTGGTTTTGCAGAGCTAACAAGGCTTTTACATAAGCAAAACGCCCTTGGTTTTCACCATCAAGGACATTTTGCGGAATACGCGCCAAATAGCTATTGGTTAATTGGCTGTCACCAAGGGAGGCGGTGAGTTCAGCCGCTTGCAAGATGATACGTTCTTTTTGCGGCGAAGGGTAACGGCTTGCAGCGGTATAATACGCTTGGGCTGCTTCACGTTTTTTCCCTTGTTTCAATAAGTTATTAGCTTGTTGAATGTCCGAGTCGGCTTGACTGACACTGCCCGTTACATTATCACTGGGGGTTGTGGTTGGTGCGCAACCTTGTAGTAGGAGCATGGAAGCTAATACAGCAGGGTAGACGTAGGTCAAGCTTCCCTTACGAAAAAAATGTTGCATGATAATCAGTCCTGAAAAACCACGTTGTTAGGGTTATTTTAGCGCGAAACTATACCATCTTTTCGCGTAGATGCTGAATGCTATGCTGCAAATGCGTGAGTTTTAGGATTAAATGCAATGTTTTTAGGATGGATGCTCGCCATTATGCCCGAATTAACTTCAGAACCGCTCATTTCCTGTACGCAAACCAACGCTGGTGATGTGAGTGGACGTGGTATTTTGTACTGCGTGGCAACGCCAATCGGCAATTTAGAAGACATGAGCGAGCGGGCGCGGCGGGTATTGGGAGAGGTCGATAAAATCTATGCGGAAGACACGCGCGTTACTCGCCGTCTGCTAACACATTTTGGTATTCAAAATACCTTGGCTAGTTTGCACGATTACAATGAGGCGGCGCGTATTGATGCGGTGCAACAGGAATTAGCACAAGGTTTGAACATTGCCTTAGTGAGTGATGCGGGTACGCCGTTGATCAGTGACCCTGGATACAAATTGGTTCACGCTTTGGGGTTAGTGGGTTACAAAATTGTGCCTATTCCAGGGGCGAGTGCGTTAATTGCGGCATTATCGGTGGCGGGTTTGCCAACGGATCGTTTTGCATTTGAAGGTTTTTTACCCGCAAAACCCAGTACACGGCGCAAGGCATTAGAGTCGTTAGCCGATGAGACGCGCACGTTGGTTTTTTACGAGTCTAGCCATCGTATTGCGGATATGTTGCAAGACCTTGCGCAAGTGTTTGGCGACCAGCGTCAGGCGGTGGTGTTGCGCGAACTGACTAAATTTTATGAGAGCATTTATCGTGGTGCATTGGCGGATTTGGTGGTGAACATAGCATCAGATGCGGATATGTCACGCGGGGAATTTGTGGTGGTGGTGGCGGGCAAAGTGGCAGATGCTGATAGTGATCAGCTTAATGTGCTGGCGGCGGATAAAGTTTTGCGTATTTTGCTGGAAGATTTGCCTGTCAAACAGGCCGCAGCAATCGCCGCAAAACTCACAGGCTTGCCTAAAAATCAGCTTTATAAACAGGCACTGGCAATGGATGCTTTATTACCTTAGCAAAAGTGGGGGCTTCACCCCACTTTTTTCACCGAAATGACTACACGCTAGGGTGTTCCTCAGGTTCGACAAGGCTAGGTTCTTCTGGCGCACTGGGCTGATTAATCACAATGATTTTATCAGGGTCGAGGCTCAAAATTTGTTGTGCAACCGCTAAGGGAATTAAGCAACGTTTGCCTTCCATGAAGGTGATGGCTAGTTCGCCACTGGCTAGGGCGTGTTGCTGCGTTTCGGTGACGTAGAGGTATTTGATATTTTCGCCTACCACGAAGTTATAACGCACTTCTGCTTCTGCAATGTTTTGCAGGTTGTCTTTGATCAGTGTGTTGATTTGTTCGCGCGTTTGTTTGCGTCTGGCTGCGATTTCGCGTTGGCGGCGTTCTTCCTCTACACGTTCGGTACGTTCGGCCTGTTCCCGCGCTTTGTAAAACTGTTCGAGATCATCTTTGGTTTGATTCGATGCCGTCGCAGGCGGTTTCGGGCGAGCGGGGCGTTGGTTGGGGCGATTGCTCGGTTTGTGAGGGGGTGGGGTTGCAGCTTGACCATCGCGGGGAGCATGTTTGGGGTCATGTTTGCCTTTGGTGCTGGTTTGGCGATGTTCCTGACGAGGCTGCGGTTTAGGCTTAGGTTGGCTGGCTTCGTCAACTTGTTGTTGTGTGACCAGTCCAGCCTTGAGCAGTTGGTCGCGTAAAGAATTTGACATGCTGTTTCCGTAATATCTGTCGACAAGTTAGTGTGAGAATCCAAAACTGGCGATATAATACCGTGATTTTTGTACAACGGTAGAGCCAACAATGATTATTGATAAAGTCCCTGTGGGTAGTGATGTCCCTGAATGTGTAAACGTTATCATTGAAATTCCTGCACTTTCTACGCCAGTTAAGTATGAACTGGACAAAGAAAGTGGTGCATTGTTTGTGGATCGTTTCATGTCTGCACCAATGTTCTATCCTGCTAACTACGGTTTTATTCCGCACACCTTGGCAGAAGATGGCGATCCAACAGACGTTTTAGTGGTGACACCAACCCCATTAATGCACGGTAGTGTTATTCCCGTTCGCCCAGTCGGTATGCTGCGCATGGCTGACGAGTCTGGTATCGATGCGAAAATCATCGCAGTACCAAAAGCGAAACTGTCACCTGAATACAAAGACATTACGTCTTACACACAACTGCCAGCATTGTTAATGCAGCAGATCCAACATTTCTTTGAGCGTTACAAAGAACTTGAACCAGGTAAATGGGTGAAAGTCGAAGGTTGGGAAGATGCTGATGGTGCTAAAAAAGAAATCTTGGCAAGTATTGAGCGTTATAACCAAGAATAATCTGTTATGATAGCCCGCTTCTTAACAGGGCAGGATACAGGCATAACAACTCCATGAGTGATCGTCCTATTAAATTAGAGCGCGAAGAACAACACCTGTTTAACGTGCGAGTAATGGTTGCTGGTGCATTAATCCTGTTTGCCTTGTTGGGTATTTTGGCGCGTGTCTATCATTTACAAGTTCCGCAGTATGATAAGTACGCGGAACTTTCCCGCCAGCATTACCAAAAGCGCATTCCGATTCCGCCGAACCGTGGTCAGATATACGACCGTAACGGTAAGCTGTTGGCGGATAGTCGTACCAAGTACGTTCTGGAAATCGTGCGCGACAATATCCCCGATGAAAACAATGACGGCACAGCGAATGCACCTGATGTAGATGTGCTTGTTGATCGTTTGGGGAAATTGGTTTCACTGTCTGAAAAGGATGTGCGTTTATTCAAAGCGCAAGTCAAACGTTTTCGTTACCAACCCGTCGCCATTAAAGAAAACCTTACTGAAGATGAAGTCGCTGCTTTTGCGGTGAATCGTCCGCGTTTTCAAGGGGTAAACCTAGAGGTGCGGATGGAGCGTTTTTATCCCCTAGGTAGAAGTGCCAGTCATGTGATTGGCTATGTCGGTCGTATTGACGACAAAGACATGGAAAAACTCAATAAAGACGAATACACCGGAACAACCCACATTGGTAAAACGGGGGTGGAAGCGTCTCATGAGTCACGGCTGCATGGTCAAGCGGGTTATCACTTGGTTGAGGTGGACGCTCACGGGAAAACACAGGAGACGGTTAGTGAGCAAGCCCCTATCGGTGGGCAGGATTTATTCCTCGGCTTGGATATTAATTTACAAACCAAAGCTGAGCAGTTGTTAAACGGAGAACGCGGGGCAATCGTGGCGATTGATCCTTCCAATGGTGAAGTGCTCGCGCTTGCCAGTGTACCGATGTTTGACCCGAATTTATTTATCAATGGTATTTCGCGTAAGGATTATACCGCGCTTAACGAAGACCCAGACCGCCCATTGTTCAACCGTGTGTTGCAAGGTACTTATCCTCCTGGTTCAACGATTAAACCGATGGTCGGGGTTGCAGGGTTAAAAGACGGTGCAATCACGCCAGGTAAGCGTGTGTACGACCCTGGCTTTTTCCGTCTATCGGGGCAGAAACACGTTTTCCGTTGTTGGAATAAACGTGGGCATGGTTCGGTGGATCTGAAATATGCGATTGCGCAGTCCTGCGATACTTATTTCTACGATTTGGCGTATCACATGGGGATTGACCGTTTCTCGTCATTGATGCGGCAGTTCGGGTTCGGGGAAAAAACAGGTGTGGATTTGCCGTCGGAGTCTTCTGGATTGATGCCGACGCAAGAATGGAAAGAAAAACGGCATAAACGCAGTTGGTATCCAGGGGATACCGTCAATGTGGGAATCGGGCAGGGGTATTGGTTGGCAACGCCCATGCAGTTGGCTCATGCTGCGACCATCATGGCGAACAAGGGGGTTCGTTTAAAACCGCACATTCTACGCGGGGTACGGATTGCAAAGAATCAGCAAGAAAACATTTTGAAGCCAGAACCATTCCCTCCGTTCAAGGCCGATGAGCGTTATTGGAATATTGCGATTCAGGGGATGGAAAACGTATTACGGCCAGGCGGTACGGCGCGGGCTGCGGGGGCGGGAGCGGCTTATCGTATTGCGGGTAAGACAGGTACAGCTCAGGTCTTTGGTTTGGCTGGTGGTAAGTATAATGCAGGACGCATTGCCAAGCGTCTGCGTGATCATGCATGGTTTATTGGTTTTGCTCCAGTGGATAATCCTAAAATCGCCATCGCGGTGTTGGTTGAAAATGCTTCTGGTAGTGGTGGGCATACAGCAGCACCGATTGGGCGGCAGATCATGGATGCCTATTTGCTGAATAAATACGATGATGAGTCTGCTGAGGACAAAAAAGATACAGACGGAGCAAGTGATCCCCATGATTAACGGTTTTTTGCCCAGTTGGTTATTACGCGCTTTACAGCGTGTTGATGCTGTTTTGTTAGCGGCATTGTCATTATTGATTTTTTTGGGTTTAACGACGTTATACAGTGCCAGTGGTGCAAATGAAGAGCAGGTTATACGACAGGCGGTACACTTTATTATCGGTTTGTTGTTGATCGTGTTGTTCTCGCAAATACCAAGTAAAACACTACGGCAATGGGCGGTGTGGTTATACGCCGGAGGGGTGATCCTTCTGGTATTGGTTTTGGCAATTGGGGTAACAAAGAAAGGGGCAACACGCTGGTTGAACATTGGGGTGGATATACAGCCATCTGAGATCATGAAGCTCGCTGTGCCGATGATGGTTGCTTATTATTTATCCGAAAAACCGCTGCCATTACGTTTTTCGCATGTCATTGTGTCTTTAATCCTTATCGCTGTGCCGATGTTGTTGATTATGAAACAGCCTGATTTGGGAACAGCACTGTTGATAGCAACATCCGGTTTCTTCGTGATGTATTTAGCAGGTATGTCATGGTGGCTGATTGGTGGTGCGGTGATTGCCTTATCCATCGCAGCACCGTTGATGTATTTTTTTGGAATGCATGATTACCAGCGTAAACGGGTTGATACCTTATTGAATCCTGAGTCGGATATTTTGGGAACTGGATACCATATTTATCAGTCGAAAATTGCAATTGGGTCAGGCGGTGTGTACGGCAAAGGGTGGATGCAGGGGGATCAGTCACGTCTTGATTTTCTTCCCGAACGGCACACGGACTTTATTTACGCTGTTTTTGGTGAAGAGTTTGGTCTTGTGGGTAACTTGGTCTTGATGGCCTTGTATCTATTTGTTATTTGGCGCAGTTTGTACGTTGCTACCAAGGGCGAAGATACCTTTGCGCGATTGTTAGCGGGAAGTTTGAGTCTGACCTTTTTCTTCTATCTGTTTGTGAATACGGGCATGGTCAGCGGTTTGTTGCCTGTGGTGGGCGTACCTTTACCATTGGTAAGCTATGGCGGTACGGCTGTGGTTACGCTGATGATGGCATTCGGTATCATTATGGGAATGAAAAAACGCAAACGGATTTATCAACAGGAGAGCTGAAGACGGATTTTCCAAGCACTCCCTCGCTGTGGAATTGAATCATGGGTATTGTGTTTGGGAAATGGGGTTTACCGTTGTGTTCCTCCACCGTTTAGTTATGCTAGACTGGCGCGAACGTCTGCGAAAAAACCTTCTCGTTCAATGGCTGAGTTAATGAGCAATGGGGTTCGACCACAAGGGGCACTCAATTCGGCCAGAGTCAGTTTGTTGAAATTAGAAGGCACTGGTGTTGATGAATACTGGGTTGGCGGCGAAAATTTCTATGTGATCACACGCTATAACCCAAATGTAAAATATGCTATGGCAGTACACCAGTTAGCACAGGCCATTCGCCAACGAAAGTTTGGATACTAAAAAGTTACGCTGGCTCTGGGGTAAGCGTCGGCATTATTTGAATCAATAACGATGAAGTCTAACCTATGATGATAATAAAAAATTGGCAACAATCAGGGGCATTGTTAATATCAGTTGCTTTGGGTTTATCAGGGTGTGGCTCGACACCTTCGGGGGGCGAAAATGGTGCTAGTCATGCGGTATTGCCACCACCTTCGTTAGCGGGTAAAGAACAAGCTGCCGAACTTCCCCCGAGTCGCTGTGGTAATGACCCGACGTACACGATTGATGGTAAAACCTATCAGGTGCTCGACTCGGCTAACGGTTATGTCGAACAGGGAACAGCCTCGTGGTATGGTGCGGAATATCAGGGTACAGAAACCGCTGGCTGTGAAGCTTTTGATATGTATAGCTATTCGGCTGCTCATCGTACTTTGCCACTCCCTAGTTTTGTGCGTGTTACCAATCAGCAAAATGGGCAAGCCGTTATTGTGCGGGTGAATGACCGTGGGCCGTTTGAGGGTAATGACCTCATCCAGCTTTCGTTTGCGGCGGCGAATGCATTGGGCATCAAAAAACGTAATGGCGCACCCGTGACAGTTGAGGCATTATCGCCAGAACAATATCAGGGTATTATTCCGGCGGAATTAATGAACCCAAGTCGTCATCCGCCAGCTAAAAAGCCTGCTGAGGTGGTTGATAAGTCGAAACCTTACTATGTGATTGCGGGTACTTGGTCGGAACAAGGTAAAGCATTGGATATGTTTGTGCGTTTGACATCGGTTGGTTTGGGTAAAACCGAGATGATTACAGCGCAAGAGCAAGGACAAATGATGCATCAGGTACGCATAGGACCTTTATACAACCAAGATCAGATTGACAATGTTAAAGACACATTAGAAAGTAACGGATTAGCAAGCTTCCGAGTGGTAGCGGCGAATCAAACGAATCATTAAGTTTGTTCATCAATAACAGTATAAACGACACTGGTTTTTTCACGAAAGGACGATGCATGTCTAAAAGGATGCTGAAGGCACTATTGCTGTCACTTTTATTGCTGGGGAATGTAGCACTGGCTGAGGGTGAGGAGTCATTTAAGCAGGTAGAAAATACCGCACCTTACAATGATCCGTCATTACCTCCTGAAATCATTGCGCCTGCTCCGGGTGTGCCGGAGATCGAGGCGCGTAGTTACCTATTGGTGGATTTTCAAAGCGGTGACGAACTGGCTGGTTTTAACCCAGGCATGAAAGTCGAGCCTGCGAGTATCACCAAGTTAATGACGGCTTACATCATTTACCGAGAGTTGGGTAAGGGGACTATTAAGTTTGAAGATGAGGTTCTCATCAGTGAAAAGGCGTGGAAGATGGAAGGTTCACGCATGTTCGTTGAATTAGGGAAAAAGGTGCGTTTAGGGGATTTGTTGCGTGGCATGATTATCCAGTCGGGTAATGATGCGGCAATGGCACTGGTCGAACACGTTGCAGGTAGTGAAGATGCGTTCGTGCAGCGCATGAATCAAACGGCTGCCGAATTAGGGATGAAAGATACGCATTACATGAACGCAACGGGCTGGCCTGCTAAAGAACATTACACTACTGCGCGTGACATTGTGAAATTGGCCAAAGCAGTGATCACCGAGTTCCCAGACCGTTACAAACTCTATTCCGAGAAGGAATTTAGTTATAACAACATTAAACAGCAAAATCGTAACAAGCTGTTATGGCGCGACCCAACCGTGGATGGTTTAAAAACGGGGCATACCGAATCAGCAGGTTATTGCTTGGTTGCTTCTGCAAAGCGTGAAAACATGCGTTTGATTTCGGTGGTATTGGGCACAAAAGGTGAAAATGAACGCGCTGAAACCAGCCAAAAGTTATTGGAATACGGTTTCCGCACCTTTGAAACGCATAAGCTCTACGATGCGGGTTCGGTACTATCGAGTGTACGCATTTGGAAAGGCGAGAAGGCGGAAGTACCTGCTGGGATCATTGATGATCTTTATGTCAGTATTACCAAGGGGCGTTACGACCAATTAAAAGGTGGAATGCAGCTTGATAAAGGCATTGACGCACCCATTAAACGTGGGGATACAGTGGGTAAAATCATCATCACCGACCAAGGTCTGGGTAAGGCTGTCAAAGAAGTGCCTTTGTTAGCACTTGAGGACGTTGGCGAGGGTGGTTGGTGGCGCAAAGCTGTGGATGCCATCCAAAAGTTTTTTACGGATTAATAGCGAATGGATAAAACAACCTTGGAGCGTTTTGGTCAACGCGAAGAGTTGATATTGGAGTTCCCGTGTGACTTTCCCATTAAGGTCGTGGGGCGCGGTGTTGAAGCGTTTAAAGTGCAAATTTGTGAAATTGTGGCACGTCATGATGAATATTTTGTGCCTGAACATCGTTTACAACACCGTGCCAGTTCTGGTGGGAAATACCAGAGCTTGACAATTAACCTAAGAGCCACGAGTAAGACGCAGATTGATGCGGTTTATCAAGACTTGAAAGCTTGTGAGTTAGTGTTGTGGGCATTGTAGACGAAGCAGCATTCGCATCGCCTTTGCGGATTCGTGCGTTGGGCGTGGCGGATTATGCGGAAGTTTGGCAGCAAATGCAGGCATTCACGCATCAGCGTCAAGCGGATACTCATGACGAAATTTGGTTAGTACAGCATCCATCCGTGTTTACGTTAGGGCGTAATGGGAAGATGGAGCATGTGCTGGCGGCGGGTGAAATTCCGGTGATTCCCATAGACCGTGGTGGGCAAGTGACTTACCACGGTTTGGGGCAGTTGGTGGCCTATTTGTTGTTGGATATTCGCCGCAAACAGTTGTCAGTGCGTGATTTGGTGACGAAAATCGAGCAGTCAGTGATTGATTTACTCGCGCATTATGGTATCCGAGCGCAAGGCGACCGCGATGCGCCGGGCGTTTATGTCGATGGGCGTAAGATTGCGGCACTGGGTTTGCGTGTCACAAAAGGCTGTACTTACCACGGGTTGAGTTTGAATGTGGACATGGACTTAAGCCCATTCCAACGCATTAATCCCTGTGGTTATGCGGGTTTGCAGGTGACACAGTGTAAAGACCTAGGAATCGATCAACAGCCATTTGAATTAGCGGGTGAGTTGTGCGAGTGTATCGCCACCCAATTGGCTTATCCAGTGATCGAATGGTGCATGGACTAACACCATTCGTTTGGGGATAGGGTGGGCTTAAACGTAGTAAGTGCTGCCTGTCATGACTTTCGACATGAGTGGCATGAGGAGTTTACGCACTGGAAGTGGGAGTTTGGCCCCACCAGATTGCATGGCAACATCACCATGATGGGCTTCATCAGCTTTCATTTTTTGCAGAATCGCCATATCAGGTAAAGCATGAGCGGGAAGGTGGTTGATGTGTTCTTCCAAATGCTTAATCACTTGGTCTTCGGTTTCTTTTACGAAGCCTAAACTCCACTTGTCACCAATCTTGCCAGCCGTTGCACCAATGGCGAACGAACCCCAATAAAACAGCGGATTTAGCACACTTTTGTGGCTATCTAATACTTGCAGGCGTTTTTCTGTCCAGTTCAAATGGTCGTTTTCTTCCATCGCGGCTCGATCCATTTGTTCACGAATATCTTCACGGTTTGCGGTCAGTGCCTGCCCACGGTATAAACCTTGAGCAGACACTTCACCAGTGTGATTAATGCGCATGAGCCGACCGATCAGCTTACGTTCGTCATCTGATAGGGGCGCGGTTTCCTGTACGCCTTCGGCGGGATTCGGGCGTTCCGTCGTGGGGGCGGTGGCGTGGACAACGCGCAGGGATTGATCAATTTCTACCAATACCTTGTCCAGTAAGCTGAGTTTGCGCATAAAACCTCCACAGAATATCCGTTGTTACGCTATCAGACTATTAGCGTTTACTCAGGTAATCAATGACCTGTAATAACTTTTCTTCACTACCAACCATGCTAGGACTGGTCATGTACTTGCCATTAACAATAATGGTGGGTACAGAGTCCGCGCCCGATTTGCTGCCAATTTCGTCCGCTCTGGCTAAGTTAGCCATCATTTCCATTGAGCTGAGTACGTTGCGTACTTGTTCCGTACTAAAGCCATTGTCGGTGAAGAAACGCATCAAGGCATCATCATTATCAATGCGGCGATGTTGTTTCTGGATAGCTTCAAAGATTTTGGTATGAATGTGTTTTTCACCGTTGGGATCAAGCATCTGACCAACGTAGAACAAACGAGCATGGTAAGCCCAGCGTGGGCTTAAAGTCGCTGGTACACGTTGGAAAACGATGTTCTCTGGTTTATTTTTCAGGAACTTTTCAATAGTGGGTTCTAAAGCGAAGCAATGCGGGCAACCATACCAAAAGAGTTCGGTAACATCCACTTTGCCTTCTGGGGCATTGGTTGGAATAGGGTTTGCAATGACCGTGTAGTGTTCGCCTTGTTTGAACTCTTCTGCTTGGCTGGCATCAGGGATACAGCCAGTCAACGTAACTAACACCAACAGCAACATGCTGAAGGCGCGGCTTACCATTTGTTTCATGGGATGATTCTCTTCCTGTATTATGGTTAGTTTATGGTGTGCAGATGCATCTGATGAGACTCCTATTCTGGTCTTAAAGTTCACCATAAGAATGCAAACCTGACAGAAACATATTGACTCCTAGGAATGCAAATAATGTGACAAATAAGCCCACAACCGCCCACCATGCCATGGGTACGCCACGCCAGCCTTTAGAGAAGCGTAGATGCAACCAAGCTGCATAGTTCAGCCAAACAATCAATGCCCACGTTTCTTTCGGGTCCCAAGACCAATACCCACCCCACGCCTCGGCTGCCCACATTGCCCCTAAAATAGTCGCAATAGTAAAGAAGGCAAACCCTAGCGCGATGGCTTTATAGGTTACATCGTCCAACATCTCCAGCGATGGCAAGCGCGTAGCTGCCCAGCCTTCGGGATGGCTGTAAGTTTTGATGAGATAAACCACACTAACCATTGCAGCCAATGCGAACGCTCCATAACCGATAAAATTAGCAGGAACGTGTATCTTCATCCAATAACTCTTGAGAGCAGGAACTAGTGGTAAAATTTTGTCGGCCTCGCGCTCGAAACTGTACCACAGGAGGAACGCAACTGCTGCACTAATTACCAATAAAACAAAGCCACCCAAGGAACGATTCTGATAACGGCTTTCGTAATACAAGTACAACAAACCCGTGATCAAACAGAACAGAATAAACACTTCATACAAGTTGCTGACGGGAATATGACCAAACTCAGGGTCGATCAAGTACGATTCAAACCAGCGCACCATTAACCCTGTCATGCCCATCACCAGTGCGCTCCATGTCAACGCGGATGCTGTTTTATCCACGAACGCGCTGCCAGAGAACAAGCCGCCAAAGTAGGTGAAGGTTGCCATCACAAACAAGGCACTCATCCACATAATCGCTGACTGGCTGGAAAACAGGAACTTCAAACCAAAAACGGTTTCACCGTTGGCGTAACTGTCACCGTATAGCCAAATACCTAGCAAACTACACAACGCAACAGCAATGGAATAGGGCTGGAATGCTTTCCAATACCAACCTAAGGCAATCAAGCCCGGCGCTGTCAAGGTGAGAATGCCTATTTCATAAGCATCCATATTGCTGCCATATTTGGCAAAAACAAACAACGCTGCGGCAATAACAAACCCAGCCCACAGCCAATCCGACGGCTTAAGCTGTTTGAACAGACTGGGTTGTTCAATTAAGACATCAATGGTTTGTTGGGGTATTGACATGATGATTCACCTCTTGTCCCAAAGCCCGTTTAAATAAAGATTCTAGGCTTGCAAAATAACGCTCAAATTCTGGCATATTGCGATTACTGCTGCCTGCCAGCACAAGTTCCGCCTGATTATTTTCTAGCGGTTTGATCCATACCCAAATTCTACGATGCGCCACATAGAACATCAGGAATATCCCCAATGTCAGCATGGCACTGCCCAAATACACCACATCTTTGCCCGGCGAGCGTGAAATTTGCAGGCCAGAAGCTTCGATATGTTGGAAATTATTCAGACGAATAAACCACGGCGAACCATACTGCGCAACTTTATCAATTGCCATGATGCTATCGTCGAAAAACTGCCATTCTGCCTTACCCGGTTCGCCAGTGAAGCCTTCTTGCTTCAAGGTTTCTTGGTAAACCGTGCGTAATGAAGCCTCTAATACCTTCATAAAGGTCTCAGAAGCCGAAGCTTGTTTATCCGCAGGGAAACGGGCTTTGATTTCTGCATCAACGCCTGTTGATCCTTGTGTTGCGAATAACAAGGTTAAACGCGACATGGTATCGGCAACTTGTGCCGACATTTCCGTATTGTTCACTTGAGCCTGTTGCATCGAGCTTTGTGTCGTCTCAGTTGCTAAGCGTTTCACAAGCGCGTCATTTTGCAAATCGGACAAAAATCGCATAAAGCGATCCACACCGCCTTTACTATCCACAGGAATGTGCAAATAGCGGAATGGTTCAGCTTGCGAAGCTCGTACCCCACTCACAAAGTAATTGTTACCTTGGATATTGATGGGGTTCATGTAATTTTGGTATTCCATCGCTTGCCCGGTCGCATCACGCAGTTTGAAGGTCATGCTAGGCCCGACGTTACGTTTTTTCAACTTACCATCTGGTTCTTCCATGTCATTGATGTTAAACAGACGGAAGTCACCTAACTCCAACGTGTATTTTTGATCCGAACTAGTCAAATCATATTGTTTAAAGACATTACCTGTTAAATCTTGGGGGGCGTAACGGTTACTGAAAGGGTACAAGGTCATGTTCAGTTTAGAACCGCCGTCCCCAAAGTTCGCCTGATAAATGGCAATATCTTTATAAACCAATGGATGATTAACGGAAATCGTTCGTTCCAACGGTTTATCCAATGTCTTATCGTGAATCACGATGTCACTTTCAAACGATTTCGGCATCCCCGTTGAGTAGTGTTCTACGCGAAAGTCCTTCACTTCCACGCTAAACGGCAAATTTTGAATGACATAGCCATCACGCACCGACAGGAAAATCAGGTTAGCGCGTCCACCTTCGGGAATGTCCACATTGCCTCGGTAAGCGGTATTTTCCGTAGGTAGTTGACTCGTTTTGGGAACTTCTGACGCTGGGACATTGCGCGTTTCCGGTTGGAGTGTGCCACTGAGTTCGGCTAAGCGGATGCGCAGGCTGCCATTATCGAAAATACCTGCACCAACGATGATGACAATCATGCCAACATGTGTCAGCAAATAACCCCAATAATTCGCCCCGCCTTTCATACCCGCAATGACACTATGATCCTCAGCGGCCTTCAGGCGTGTTTTGAAGCCTTGCGCTTTTAAAATACGTTCTGCTAATGATTGTGCTTGTGTGTTATCCAATGTCACGGTCGTGCTGTAAGAATGGTGCATAGCTCGTAAGGATTTTTCCTGCACATTCTCACGGAAATGACGCAATTCACGCAAAATACGCGGGGTATTACGCCCCACACATGTCGTTGTGGAGATCACTAAAAATGCCAAAATGGTTAAGAACCATACCGCAGAATAAACGTCGTACAGCCCCAATGATTTAAAAATATCAAACCAAAACGGACCAAATTTGATTTGGTAATCGGTATACGGTTGATTCTGCTTGAGGATCGTGCCGATCACCGATGCAATCGCCAAAATAACCAACAGGCTAATGGCTAGATTCATCGAGCCTAGGAAATTGATTATACGAGTTGTGACCGTGGGAGCATTACGCATACGAGAAGAACCGTAGTGTCAGAAGGGTGCATTAAAACAACAAAGGGTGGCCAATGCCACCCCTTGTTTTAAGCTAAACCATTACAAAATGGTAATTAACTTACTGCCAGTCTCGCTTATTTCAGGCCAGCGATGTATTCAGCAACGGCTTCGATTTCTGCGTCAGTCATTTTGATTGCGACGTTACGCATCATTTTGCCTGCATCGTTTGCACGCTCGCCTTTGCGGAAGGACAACAATTGATTTTTGATGTAAGTAGCGTGCTGACCATTCAATGAAGGGAACTTCGCTGCTGGGTTGCCAGCACCTGTAGGACCGTGGCACGCCGCACACGCAGCAACACCCGTTGCATTGTTACCGCCTTTGTAAACTTGCTCACCCAAGGTTACTTTGGTTTGGTCGCCTTCACCTGCTTTACGCACTTGGCTGGAGAAGTAAGCTGCTAAATCAGCCATGTCTTGCTCGCTCAAAGGAGCTGCCATTGGTGACATGCTGGCGTTTTTACGATCACCCGCTTTGAAGTTACTCAATTGTTTAATGATGTAACTTTCGTGTTGACCTGCCAGCTTTGGCCATTCAGGGTTGACACTGTTGCCGTCTGCACCGTGGCACGCGGCACAAGTAGCGGATTTGGTTTTACCTGCTTCTGCGCTACCACCTTCTGCCCACACGGAAGCCGCAGTGCTGATCGCCAAGCCAGTCAGTACAAACATGAGTACCTTTTTCATCTCGAAGTGCTCCTAAAATATCTACAAAATCTGCAATCGTTTAAGCGCATCCCCCGGTTACTCCCCAGACTAACCACAGTTGATGCGATGCCTTACCGTCTTATCGCGGTTGAGGCAATCAACTTGCAATCATCCCCTATGCTCTTTTAAGCTGCACGGGTTTGAGTGCAGGCTTACCATAAATCCACACGCTCCACAGCCTTTAAAGTTTCCGCGAGTTTAGCATCTCTTCATAGAGTGTCGCGAAAAAACGACTGGATTGTATAACATATTCCGTTTCTATTCCGCAAAAAATATTAGAGAATCCTAACATTATGAACCATTACTTTCAGCAGGCGAGCTTTTTACAAAGTGCAACAACGCCCAAAACCCTCCCACCCGAAAGTGGATTAGAGATTGCCTTCGCTGGTCGATCGAATGCTGGAAAATCCAGCGTAATCAACTGCCTTTGTTCACAGAAATCCTTGGCGCGTACCAGTAAAACCCCAGGGCGAACACAATTGATCAACTTTTTTCGCCTAACGGATCAGAACTTTTTGGTGGATTTGCCTGGTTACGGTTACGCCAAAGTGCCAGAAGCGGTCAAGCTCGAATGGCAGCGTTTCATTGAAGCTTATCTTACCCAACGTAACACCTTGCGCGGGCTGATTTTAGTCATGGATATTCGTCATCCGCTGACAAATTACGACCAAGCGATGTTAGCGTGGGCGGGTTCACGTCAACTGCCTGTGCATATCTTACTAAACAAAGCGGATAAATTAACACGCGGAGCCGCAGCAAACGTATTGTTACAAGTACGCAAAGCGTTGGCGGATGCAGGTGTGATTAGTGTGCAAACATTCTCTGCACTCAACAAACAAGGTCGGGAAGACTGTTGGCATGTTCTGGAAAGTTGGTTAGGAAGACTTTGAGTAATGCATGACGCTCGTCTGATAATGCCAATTTATTTCCGTTCAGGACGAGTTAATTTGCAAATCGTAGAATACGTTCCATAAAAGGAACCCCGGCCAAACAGGGGGTCTAAAAAGCCGGGGCTAATTAACAGGTCTGGATTGGGGACACCAAACCTGTATCCGCAAACAGAAAACACCAGCACCGGGCTTAAGTGCTCATTTAATGTGTCTCCTGATAGCTTCGCGGAAACTGCTAAAACGCGCAAATCACAGATTAACGCTTTAGAATCCTTACAATAAGTTTCTTACAACTCTGGCAGTCACATGATGGGATACGGATTGCTGAAGATAATTGGTATGACGACTCTACCAACCTACACCCCAAAACTGCTGAATTAAACATATAGCAAATCCTTTGCTGTTGTCAACAGCAAGCGAAAAATCCCTACCTAGCGTAACCCTTTTTCCCAAAACGGCTTATCTGCTGCCGCGCTTTGCAGTGGTTGATTAGCTAAATTGGGGGGTAGTGCCCCATTATTTAATGCACCGATCATCACCATAATGTCGCGAGCTTTCCCCGCGCGTAACAGGCTGATGTGCACTTCTGTACCAACACGCAGATTGCCAATCATATTTTTTACGTCGACAGCACTGGTGATGGGTGTATCATTTAAACGCACAATAATATCACCGACTTGGATACCCGCTTGTTCCGCAGCAGAATTGGGCAACACTTTGCTGATTAGTGCGCCAC
Source organism: uncultured Thiothrix sp. (assembly GCA_964514635.1). GTDB lineage: Bacteria > Pseudomonadota > Gammaproteobacteria > Thiotrichales > Thiotrichaceae > Thiothrix. The sequence continues at coordinate 20,069 of CAZEQX010000001.1, read as the reverse complement.
CTTTGGGGCTTAGGTCATAACGGCGTGCCATTTCGAGGTCAATGTCTTGGACTTCTATGCCCAACTGCCCGCGTTCAACTTTGCCATATTGCACAATTTGGGTAATGACCCCAGCAGCCGTGTTGATGGGAACAGCAAACCCAATGCCTAAATTCCCCCCTGCTTGATCACCCAAAATAGCCGTGTTAATGCCGATCAGTTCGCCGCGCAAATTGACCAAAGGGCCGCCAGAATTGCCTAAATTGATGGGGGCATCCGTTTGGATGAAGTTTTCGTATTCACTGATACCTGGGTTGCGGTGTAAGGCACTGATGATGCCAGACGTGACGGTTTGTCCAATGCCATAGGGGTTGCCAATGGCGACAACAAAATCCCCTACACGCAAGCGATCCGAGTCGCCAAAACGCATGGCGACCAAATGATCCGCTTGGATTTGTAGTACGGCAAGGTCGGCACGCGAGTCCGTGCCAACGATTTTGGCTTGGTATTTGCGCCCATCATTTAGTGTCACAAAAATTCGTTCAGAAGATTCGATAACATGGAAATTGGTGAGTATATGACCGCGCTGTGCGTGAATAATAACCCCAGACCCCGTGCCCGTGATGGAGCGTTCCCCCGTCGTAGCGGGTGCATCACCGAAAAAACGTTTGAAAAATGGGTCATTCAAAATCGGGTCATTGACGGCTTGTCGTCCTTCGGTGCTGATATTTACCACTGCTGGTGTGACCTTTTCCAGCATTCCTGATAATGACGGCAACGGCTGACCATTTACTTCGGTTGGTAAAGCTGCATCCGCAGTATTTAGCAGTGTTATGGGCAAGGCTAACACTGCTAGTAAAAGTAAGTTGCGCATCATCGCAGGCATGGTGAGTCTCGCAGTAGTCGGGCTTTAGTTAGGAGATTCAGTCATTTATTTTGACAGTCACGTTGGCTGTCATAGTATGTGTTGTCGAGGATTCCAGTCAAACAAGGTTTTCATTTGTGCATAATACTCTTTTTGTTCTGTTGTAGCAGCAGGTGGCGTGATGACGTTTAAAATTACATATAAATCACCCGTTTCCTTACCTGGAAGACCACGACCTTTCAGGCGCATTTTCTTGCCCGATTGTGTACCTGCGGGAACTTTGAGGCTCAATTTCCCAGCCAATGTCGGAACAGCAATGGTTTCTCCTAGGGCTGCTTCCCACGGTGTAATAGGTAATTCCATGACAATATCATTACCATCCAAACGGTATAGCGGGTGCTCTTTAATTCTCACTTTTAGGAAAATATCAGAGCCTTGAGGCCCTTTACCACTGAGGCGAATTTTTTGATTTTCCGTCATGCCCGCAGGAATACGAATTTGTAAATTTTCACCAGTGGGTAAGCGAACGGTTTTATTTGTACCGTGATAAACGTCTTCTAAATCCAATTGCACAGTGGCTGTTTGAGGTTCGCGCGGCGGATGTGTATTTTGATTGCGGCGAAAACCACCACCAAATAAACCATCAAAAAAATCACTAAAACCAGATGAGCTGTTATTGGGTTCAAATCCGCGTTTGGCAATATTTTCAAAAAACGACGCATCAAATTGCGCGTTGTGCCCCCAATTCGGTGGCGGTCTGAAGTTATCCCCAGCGTGCCAACCTGAGCCTAATTGGTCATAGCGAGCGCGTTTGTTTGCATCACCTAACACTTCATAGGCTTCGTTGATTTCTTTAAAACGCTCTTCCGCACCCATCTCTTTATTACGGTCAGGATGATACTTTCCCGCTAAACGGCGGAAAGCTTTTTTGATGGTGTCTTGATCTGCGGTGCGTTCCACACCCAGCACTTTGTAGTAGTCCTTGTATTGCATGTGATACCTCTGCCACGGAGTCTACGACAAAAAACGCCGCGATTGCGGCGTGTTTGGTGACTATAGGTGAGTTTATTGGGTCAAGCTGTGCATTTTCCAAGGTAACAGCCTGAAATTTTGTTTTTAAATGTCGCGTTACTCAATGTTCTGCACTTGTTCGCGCATTTGTTCGATCATCACTTTTAAGTCAACCGCCGCTTGTGTGGTATCTGCGTCGTTGGCTTTGGAGGCGAGTGTGTTGGCTTCGCGATTCAGTTCTTGCATGAGAAAATCTAATCTGCGCCCGATGGGTTCATTACGCTCTAAAACTTCGTTGATTTCATCCAAATGCGCCATGAGACGGTCTAATTCTTCGTCCACATCTAAACGTTGCGTCAAAATCACTAATTCTTGTTCAATGCGGTTATAATCAGGCGATATTTTTAATTCTTCGATGCGATTAATGATTTTCTCGCGTTGTGCGGCAACGATTGTTGGGCGGTGTTTGCGAACGCGCACGATGATTTCTGCAATTTGGTCACAACGTTGGAAGATAAAATCTGCTAAACGTTTGCCTTCTCGTTCTCGCATTTCAATAAGGTCATCAAGTGTATCTTGCAGCAAGGCTTTGGCATGTGCGACCACAATATCCATATCCGGTGGTGAATCAATTGCAATTCCAGGCCAACGTAAAATGTCGACAGCTTTGAGTGGTTCTGGGTTGCCCGTTAGGCTTTCTAGCTGGCGACAGGCCTTGATCAAAGCACGCGCAAGTGATTCATTGATATGGATTTCATTGCTGTTACCATTGGCAGCACCAAAACGTAGGGTGAGTTCTACTTTACCGCGCTTAATATTGGTTTGAATCAAATCACGGAAGGCGTTTTCTTGGCTGCGAAACTCTTCGGAAAGACGCAGGCTAATGTCGAGATAACGATGGTTGACAGAACGCGCCTCCCAACTGAGTGTGCCTTGTTCGGTTTTTAATTCGCGGTGGGAGAATGCCGTCATACTGCGGATCATGGGTAATGTCTTCCAAGGTTGATTAGCGTTTTATGAATGTTAGTCGATTCTAGAGGCTGATGCATGGCTCTGGTGTGGGATTGCCCGCGCACACGACCAAACATCCACACGTTCCACACCATTGTCAAGCAAAACCGATGCCAAACTACTGGTAGTTGCACCAGTGGTAATAACATCATCACAAATTGCGATGTGGCGATAGGGTAGTGAGTACCGAATGCTGAATGCCTGTAAAAGATTTTCTTGGCGTTGTTTAAAGTCCAGTTCTGTTTGTGCCTGTGTTGCCCTGTGGCGTATCACGGCAGTGGTGATCAATGGAATGCGTAACTGCTTAGCCAGTGGGCGGGCTAATTCCACTGCTTGATTAAAACCGCGCTTGCGTAGGCGGTTGATGTGCAACGGAACGGGCAAAATTGCCTCTGGTACACTATCCAATTGCGGCAGAATGCTTGCCAACATGAGCTGGGACAACGTGTGGACTTCACGCAACTGTTTACCAAATTTTAGCTTTAATAAACAGTGATTAATCGGTGCTTCGTAACTCAACGCGCTAATGCAGCGGGTTGTAGGGGGAATGGTGATATTCGCCGCATCGGGCAACCACGGCAAAGCGTGATAACACGCTGGACAAAGCGGTAACGTTTGTGGCGTGCTCGGTGCGTCACACAGGACGCAGTGCGGTTGCCAATGGTGTCGCAAATGCACTACTAGGTATTGCTGTAATGATTCAAGCAGTTTTCTGCGCATACTGGACACCCTGTTGAATCATACTCCACAGTAAGCTGCTGACCATGCCATACCCGTGTGCGGCATAGATAATCGGAGCTTGTACCAATGCGCTAGAAATCGATTCCCCTTGATGTTGCCAATCCCACAGCGTTTTGCCACAAATTCCAGCCAAAATGAGTGCGGCGGAAAGCCTATCCTTTTGGTTTAGGAACTGTATTCCTGTCTGGAAATACAAGCCATATAACACACCCGAAAAGCCGACATACCACTGTACTTCGGGATTAAACCACCATAAACCCATCCCAACACCCAAGCCGAGGTAGGCAATCAGTGGTAGTAAGCCTCGGGTATAAAAAGCGGCGGGATTAAGCAGGAATAATAGCCAAAAACCTGCTAAATTTAAGGTCAAATGCCAAGTGTTCGTGTGTACCCAGTTTCCTGTCCAAACACGCCAATAATCACCAAGATTAATCAGGGAGCGTTGGTAAAGCCAAGGTTCAGTTTGTAACTGCAATAGGATCAAACACAGCGACACACCAACGGCTTGCCAGGGTACACGGTGACGTTGGTCTGGAGAGTTTACAGTTTTGTAATCATCACGGGTGTGCAACATGCGGCACAGTATGCCAGAATCGCGCCCATGAAGCTTGTATGAGAGGATAAAGTACATGAATTTACCACAACGCCCCACTGTGCGTCGGCAACAGCAGGGTTTCTCCCTAACCGAGTTAATGATTGTTATCGTCATTATCGGTATTTTATTAGGGTTGGTTTTCAGTAACCTGAACGTCATGGGTGACGCACAAAATTTGAAAGCCAAGAAAGAAGTGGGGGATTTGAAGGTCAAATTGGAAATGTTCCGTTCCGAGAATGGGTCATTGCCAACCACAGGGCAGGGTTTGAATGCACTGGTGACGAACCCAGGTAATGCACCCCGTTGGCGGCAGTACATGACCGCATTGCCAAAAGACCCGTGGGGCAATGATTACAAATACTTGAACCCTGGCACGCACAATGGCAGTGAATTTGATGTTTACAGTGTCGGCCCTGATAAACGTGAAGGCACTGAAGATGATGTTGGAAGCTGGCAGTTACAACAGTAATCCACCAAGCCTCACAAGGGATCATGACCAGCAGCGGGGATTTTCGCTGCTGGAAATGTTGATTGTGATTTTGGTGGTTGGATTGTTGTATTCTTTCGCTGGCTCGATGTTGAGTATGTCAGTGTCTGACCCATTTACAGCGGAAGCAGATCGGTTGCGTGAGCGGGTACAATTGGCACAGAAAGAAGCAGTTGTGCGTTCCCGCGCTTATGCCTTGGCTTTTGCTGAAGGGGGGTATGCTTTCTTTGAGCAGGATGACCGAGAGCGTTGGCGACTACTGGAACATGATGACCTATTCGGGCAACATGAAATAACAGGCGACTATGAGCAGGTACTGTACTTGCAGGGACAAGCTGTGGTACTACCACCTTCCAAAGAATTGCACCCGCAAGTGTTTATCTTGCCAACAGGCGAAATGATGCCGTTTGAGTGGCATTTACGCCAAGGTTTGCAGCGTGATACGAGTATTAAATTTGATAATATCGGGCGTTTAGTCGATGCCAATGCCAATTAATTTGCACGGCCAAGGCGGGTTTAATCTGATCGAAATAATGTTCGCGCTGTTACTGTTGGCTCTGGTAGTTACGGTCAGCGTGGAAACCAGTAGTGGCGATTTTGCTGCCTTCACACGCATGAAGGATTCAACGTTTGCTCGCTGGGTAGCACTGAATCAGGTTGCTTTAGTTCAAACTGAAAAAACTTTCCCCAGTTTGGGTAAACGGGAAGGAACAGTGGAACTGGGGAATGTGACGTGGGGTTGGAAACAGGAAATCGCTACAACGCCTGATACGGATGTGCGACAAATTCGCGTGACGGTATTCCGCAAAGGGCAGGAAAAGCAGGTTCAGGCACTGGAGGTCGGTTTGGTGACAAATCCAGAACCCAAAGCGCGAGCGAGCGGGTCATGAAACGAGAATCTGGCTTCACGTTGGTTGAGTTGATGATCTCGTTGGCCATTTTTGCTTTGCTTGTCACATTAGCGTATGGTTCGGTTAATTTATTGATGGATGCGAATCGGCGCGTTCAAGAGCCGCAAGCGGATTTCCAACAGTTACAATGGGCGATGGCTTTGGTAGAGCGCGATTTACACCAAATGGTGTTGCGCAAGCGCAATACGGGGTATTCCGAACAAGAAGCAGCGTTGGTTGTGCCTGAAGACACAGGCCTAGGGGTGCTGTTGACCTTTACGCGCGGTGGTAATCCTGACATGGCATGGCAGTTGCGTGATGGTAGTGGACAAATGCGCAGTACCTTGCAACGTGTGAATTATGCATTAGAGAATAAAACATTGGTGCGACATAGTTGGGATTTGGTCGATTATGTGGATAATACTGAACCAGTGACGACGACATTGCTGACACAGATTGAAGCGATTAAGTTACGGTTTCTAGCGACTAAGGGCGGTGAGTTTCAAACAACATGGTCGGAAACAGAAAAATTACCAGTGGCCATTGAAATAATAATTAAACATGAACGCTTTGGTGAACTGAGACGTATCTTTTTGGTTTGTCTATCATAATATTCTAATGAACTAATACCTTGACTGGAATTTAACAGGCTTAACCGTTATAGTTCGGCTTGAAATGCTGGGAGAGATGACTAGTATTCGCGCACTAGGATTGTGTCAATCCGTCGGGGAGACGGAGCGTAAGACGTAGGACGGATATTTAATTAGGAAGGAAAATCTGACGATGAAAATGTTTAATAAAAAACAACTTGCTGCGGCGATAGCGGTTATTTTGCTGAGCAGCAACACTTGGGCTGAAACAAAAGAATTGCCAGCTCCTCCACCAGGACCGTTTGTGGCAGAAGGTACGGCGGAAACGCCTGCGGCTGCTCCTGCTGCTGAACCAGCGCAAGCTGCTCCTGTTGCGACTGCTCCTGCTGCTGCACCAGCGCAAGCTGCTCCTGCTGCTGAACCAGCGCAAGCTGCTCCTGTTGCGACTGCCCCTGCTGCTGAACCAGCGCAAGCTGC
>CAZEQX010000001.1:0-13323 GCA_964514635.1 uncultured Thiothrix sp. | reverse complement strand
CTGCGCCAAATCCTGCAACTGCACCTCAACCGCCAGTCGTGCCAGCAGCTCCAGCACAAGGTTACTATTACTTGTACGCGATTCCGCTGCCGCCTAATTATGGACAAAACCCTGCGGCAGTTCCGGTAGTACCTCCGGCGCAAGGTCAAGTTTATGTTGTGCCACAAGGACAAGTGCCTGTTCAGACTGCTCCAGTACCAGCGCAACCTGCACAATAAAACCGATTGTTTTTAAGGAGAGTTAGATGAATACATTACGTTGGTTATTGAAGCATCCTATCGCTTTTGCTTGGGTGTTGGCAGGTGTTGCTATCTTATTGAACTCGGTTGGTGGCGGCCACGAAGCGGCGGAAGAAGCTCATGGTAAGCCTGAAAAACATGCCGTGAGCAAACACGAGGGTGATAAGCACGCTGCGAAAGAAGGCGATAAAGCTGATAAACACCATGCTGCGAAAGAAGGCGAGAAGGCTGATAAACACCATGCTGCGAAAGAAGGCGAGAAGGCTGATCAACATCACGCTGCTAAAGAAGAACACGCAGCGCAAGCCACCCCTGAAGCAAAAACTGCTGCTCCAGTGGCTGTTGCCGCAGAGCCAGTGAAACCCGAAGTTTTATTGGCGGATGCGCGTAAAGCTTATTGGGATGGTGCGCTGGAAAGTGCAGAAGCGGCTTACAAGGAACTGGTAAAGCAACAACCTGATTCTTTGGAATACAAAGGTGAGTTGGCGAACGTTTACTGGAAAGCAGGCAAGTCTAAAGAAGCGGCTCAGTTATTCGCGGAATTAGCACCGCAACTGGCAGCAAAAGGTCGTACTGCTGAAGCATTAAACATGAAAGTTTATGTTGATATGGTGGATGCTGAACTGGGCAAGAAAATTGACGCTGCACTGAAAAAATAATTTCAAGCGGTGTTAGAATGCCAAGGCAGGTTGTAGTTTGGTGCTACACCTGCCTTTTATTTTATGGCAATGTGTGCAGTAATTGTACAGGGTCTCAGAGGGTAATCATGTCAGCAGACAAGCGCGTAGAACAACGTCTCAAGCGTTTACAGGAACACCTCCGGCGTGAAAATCCGGTGCTGGTGGAAGTCGTCAACCAATACCGTGAATTAGATGCGGTTGCGCGTAAACTCGGTCTGTTGAGGGCGGAAGATTCCTATGCCACACAGATTTCATGGTGGCCGCTGATTTCCGTGCTGGGAACATTTTCCGCAGGTAAGTCGAGCTTTATCAACACGTTTTTGGATTTGAACCTGCAACGCACAGGCAATCAAGCTGTTGATGACCGTTTTACGGTGATTACTTTCAGTCCAGATGATCAAATCCGTACCCTGCCTGGTTTGGCATTGGATGGCGACCCGCGTTTTCCGTTCTACCGCATTAGCGAAGAAATTGAACACGTTGCATCGGGCGAAGGCGCAAAAATCGACAGCTACTTACAAATGAAGGCCGCACCGAGCGAGAAGTTGCGCGGTAAGATTTTGATCGACTCACCAGGGTTTGATGCGGATGAGCAGCGCAAGGCGACATTACGCATTACTGACCATATTATTGAATTATCTGACGTGGTGTTAGTGTTTTTTGATGCTCGTCACCCAGAACCAGGTGCAATGCAGGACACGCTTGAGCATTTGGTGAAAAATGCCATTCAGCGTAATGATGCAAGTAAGTTCTTGTTTATTCTAAACCAAGTCGACACCTCCGCGCGGGAAGATAATCTCGAAGACATCGTTTCTTCATGGCAGAAAGCCTTGGTACAACAAGGTTTGTCGGCGGGGAATTTCCACATTCTTTTCAACGAGAAATTGGCGATTCCTGTGCCGGATGAGACGATTTGGGCGCGGTATGTTGCCAAACGTGATGCAGATTACCAGCGTATCATGGCGCGTATCGATGGTGTGAATACGGATCGTGTGTATCGCATTATTGGTTCGTTAGAAGCGCAAACCAACCTAATCGAGCAACAGGCTGTGCCTAGTTTGAAAGCGGCACTGAAAACTTGGCGTGCGCGAGTTCTGGCGGCTGATGGCGTGGTATTCAGCTTATTTGCCGTGGTGTTGTTGGCGATGAGTGTCGAATTTGGCTATTGGGAAGGTTTGCAGTTTAATCCGCCGTGGTTAGCCTCACTCGCAGGTAGCCCTGTTGCTACCGCGATTAGTTTGGCTATCCCTGCGTTGTTGGGGTTTGGTTTGCATTTGTTGGTGCGTCAACAATTTGCCAAACGCATCGCTAATAAACTGAGCAGTACAGAAGCCTACGGTGATTTGGCGGCAGCTTTCCGACAAAGCACCCGCTGGTGGCGAAGTCTGTTATGGACATCACCATCCGGTTGGGGGGCGCGTTCGCGTAAACGTTTAAGTACAATTCGTGATATGAATGACCGTTTTGTTCAATATTTGAATGATCGCTTTACCAACCCTTCCGGTATGGTTAAAGAACAACCTACGGGGAAGAAAAAACGTTAGCGTCTAGCTAAGAAGGTGAGTGCATGTTATTGCATCAGTATCGTTTAATGCCAACCTTCGGGTTGGCTTTTTTTATGCTTTTTACCACAACTTCTTGTGAAAAAACTGTTCCGCCTCCCGTGCAGTTGGAAGGCATGGTGGGAACAGCAACATGGCATGTGACGGTTAATGAACCATCTGTTGCTTTGGATCGTCAAACCCTGACACAAGCGTTAGATCAGGTTTTGCAACGCACGAATCAAACCATCGCGTCTTGGGATGCTACTTCCGAACTATCGCGCTTTAACCAGTCGCCAAGCACGGATTGGGTTACGGTTTCGCCGGAACTGGCGCAATTAGTCCACCTGACCTTGCAAATCAGTGAGCAGAGTGCGGGCATTTACGATGTAACGGTTGGGCCATTAATCAAGTTGTGGGGTTTTAGTGCCAGTGGTACGCAACAGGATCATGTACCTAGCCAAGCAGAAATTGATACCGCACGAGCCAAGGTAGGGTATCACAAATTGCAGGTGCGACTTGACCCGCCCGCTTTGCGCAAAAGCCAAGCCGATTTAAAGGTTGAATTAGCTTCTGTTGCGGATGGCTTTGCGGTGGATCAAGTCGGGCAATACCTAGAATCGCGTGGTATTGCCAATTACATGGTCGAAGTTGCTGGGGAAATTCGCACGCGCGGTAACAGTCCTCGTGGTGATCATTGGCGCATTGGCATTGAAAAACCGATCGAGTTAGGACGGGCTGTCCAACAAGGGATTCATCTACAAAAGGCAGGTCTGGCAACTTCAGGCGACTATCGCAACTTTTTCACAGAACAGGGTAAACGTTATTCCCATACCTTAAACCCTGCGACAGGGTATCCGGTGCAGCATAGTTTGGCTTCCGTGTCTGTCATTGCGGATGACGCGACCACTGCTGATGCTTATGCCACTACCTTAATGGCAATGGGAGAGATTCAGGGCAGAACTTTTGCGGAACAACAGCGTCTAAAAGCTTACTTCATTTGGCGTACTGACACGGGCTTTGCCAGCTACGCGACTCCACAGTTTGCTCCGGCAATGCTGCCGTAGTGTCGTCGTTAAAATGTGTGTTGTGTTCTACATCACACATTTGACCCATTAAAAATTGCTATTAATCCGTCATCACTCAATGTTATCCATAAGCTTTGCTCATTGTGTAAGTATTTTTTGAGCAATTAATCATCATCATTATTAATAGCCAAAGACTAGCGGCTGTAAGTGTGAGAATATTGCATCCTATATATATCAGTATATTGCAGTTTATCGATTAAAACGTGACGGCTATCACAATAAATATTGATTATGATTAATAATAAAAAAATTCTAATTAAAATGAATTACATTTATCTGGTTGAAAATAATGATTAATTTGAATGTACCCGATGAAAGCGCAATAATGGCTGACAATTAGCAACCATTATTTTGCTAGATGTGTGCTATAAATTACTTAGCCAGAGTGTCATGGTTAAACAAATTTATTATTGATAAAGCAGGATTATTGTCATGTTTGAAATCATTACAGCAAAGAAACCTCAAGAGGCTAATGACTTAACATCTGTTGTTAAACAAACTACCTTGGTTTTAGCAACAGTTTTACTCGCATCTTTATTAACCGCGTGCGGTGGCGGCGGTTCATCCGATAATAGCGGTACTGGTACAGCACAAACGGATACAGACGGTGATGGCGTTATCGATTCTCAAGACGCATTCCCGAATGATGCTTCTGAATCTAAAGATACAGACGGTGATGGTGTTGGTGATAACTCTGACAAATTCCCGAATGATGCTTCTGAATCTAAAGATACCGATGGTGATGGTCAAGGCAATACTGCTGATACCGATGATGATGGTGATGGTGCATTGGATGCCGATGAAATCGCAGCGGGTACTGATCCATTAGACGCAAAATCTAAACCTAGCACAGCGCCTGTGGTAAATGGTTATACACTGTTAGGTGCTGATGGCGGTAATGTTGCTTCCGATGCTACTTGTGTTCAAAGCAAATCAACCGGATTAATCTGGCAAGCTAAAATGAACAAAGATGCTGATGGCAATATTAAAGCTTATAGCCCAGGTCCTGCTGGTACTAGTGGTATGATCCGTGATGCGGCCAGTGTTGCTATTACCGATTTCGGTGCTAAATGTGGCAGCTCTAAATGGCGTTTACCAACAGTTGCGGAAGTGAAAGCAACTATGTTGCGTGATGAAGCAGGCAATCCTACGAAAGGGACTGAAGGCTTTAACTATGATGCGGCAGTATTTGCTGATTTGAAAACTCTCAATTCAGCGACATGGATTCCTCCATATTGTACTAGCGATCTGACAGTTGGTGTTTTGACAACGACAGCTACTGCTGGCTACGAAACTGCAACACTGACAGCGGTTGATGCATGTTTTGTTCGCTTAGTTAGCGATAAATAATTAGGTCATTACGATCCTAATTAATGAAAAGGCGTGGTAGTTTACCGCGCCTTTTTTTATGGAGTTCGCGATTTAAACTATTGCTACGCGAACAAAAGAAAAGGCGGAATAACCGCCCTTTCTTTTAGCTTGGCTTTATCAAGCTGCTATTATGCTTTAATCTGCGCTTTTAATTTATCAGCCAGCCGCAAACTCAATGCCAAAATAGTCATGGTCGGATTAGCATAGCCTCCTGTTGGAAAGACAGCACTGCTGGCAACATAACAGTTGTCCACGCCATGCAATTTACAATCGCCATCAACAACAGATGTATTAACATCCGTTCCCATGCGTGCTGTGCCCATTAAATGGTGGCAAGTGCGCGTGTAGTAATTGAGTTTGGCATTGGCTTTGTCGTAATAGGAATGGAACTCACCAAAGCCATGTTTTTGCAGTTCATCAACCAGCAGCTTTTCGGTACGCAGAACGGAATCTTTATCGATTTCATCAGTATCCATGTGAACATGCACACGCGGAATACCTAATGCATCGCATTCTTGGCTCAATGTGACGCGATTATCTGCTTTAGGACGTTGCTCAACCAAGCTCATTAACTCAATGATTTGGTAGCGTTTATTAAAGTTTTCTTGCGAAAGCTTAGACCAGCCGCCCGTGGCTAACCCAGGCATTAACAACATGCCGTTGAAGTATTTTTGGTACGCAATGTACATCAGGTATGGCATACCTAATAAGACGTTCTTGGTATTTTCCCATAGGCTGTGTTCCATCGGTTTAGTGTTTTTCACTGCCCATGCAAACTCTTGCAAGCTTTTGAATGCATTGTAATTACGCAAACCGGGTTTGGGAAATAGCATTGCTTCGGCATTTTGCAAGCCTTGTGCGCGTTTAACGTCCTGCGATAAGCCGATACTCCCGATGATCGAAACACCATTAATGTCGCGCATATCGTAGAATCTGAGCTTCTCGTACTGGTCGTGCTTGGCGTGGAAATAGCCGTTGAGAATCAAACTGTGGTCGATGTAATAGCGTCCTACCACGTCATGATTATTGCCTAAACCATTAGGGTAGGCTTGGCTTTTGGAGTTCAGCAACAGTTGTGGCACGCCAAAACCGCCAGAAGCGATGATGAATTGGTCTGCCTCGACACGAAATTCGGTTTTATCAGGGGAAAGCACGGTTGCCGCCACCACTTTTTTCCCATCATCTGATGGAATCAGGGAGCTAATGGTTGCGTGTTTATACAAGTGATGTGTGGTACTTTCCTTGATTTTATTGGGAATTTTAGTAGTGAAGTAATCCGTGGCACAAAACGAAAACACACTGGATTTGACTTTTTCACCAGTAAGCGTGTCGCCTTGTGTGTCGCCAACCCACGGTTTCACCGTGTCGTAAGCGAATGGACCAAGTGCATACAGTTGGTGCAGTTGTTGGTAGTAGGGGTCAATGTCGGTTTTTTTGATAGGCCATGTATCAAAATCCATTTCCTGTAATGGCACATAGCGAAACCCATTTTCATGAGTTTCGGCCATTTTTACGATCCAGTGATTTGCTGTTCCGCCCACTTGACGGGCGCGAACTTCGTCAGGGGTTTGATTCAACATACCTGACAATGAGCCTTTATTAAGATCATCGCCAAATTTAGTACGTTTATCGTCACCACTTTCAAAGAGTGTGACGGTCAAACCCGTATCAAACAACGCATTGGCAAGTGTCATGGCAGCAGGCCCGCTACCGATGATACAGATATTTGTTTTGATTACATGCTGATTACCAATGGTTTTGAGATCGTATAACATTTTATGAGTCCTTATTTGCTAGGCTACCGATTGTAGCGAAATCACACTTTTTCCTTTGATGAAGTTACTGACTGACCACAAAGATGAAGCGACCAAGCGATTGACCAGTGACATTTTGGTAGCGAAATCTAACGGGTTAAAAAGAGCAGTGTGAATCAGGGATAATCGGATTTCGATACCACGCATGGCTTTGTCAAATACATTGCGTTTGCCCATTTCTTTAACATAGGTTGAGCCACTATGAGAGTAGTATATTTTCATCGGTGCGACATTTAATGTCGCAATACCGCCATAGATTGCTGCCTGAGCCAAGTAGGGGACTTCTAAATCCGCAATCATGTTTTTCCATGTTTTGCGCGGCAGTTTACATTTTTGGGCTACGTCAGTACGGTATAAACCAAATATACAGTGGTATAAGTGATTTGGATCACCGTAATTAAAGAACAAGCGGCGATTAGCTTCGTAATCTTTTACGACGGTCGGTAGACGAATGGCTTCCATACGGTCAATGTGAATAACCTCACCTGTCGGCACAACGGTTTTTACATCGGTCATGGCAACGGCTAATGCTGGATTTGCTTCCATGCATTCAACAAGGCTGCCTAAAAACTCTGGCTCACATAAATCGTCAGAAGAACACCATTGGAAATATTTACCCCATGCATTGTCTTTCACATAAGTGAAGTTACCCAAAATGCCTAGATTATGTGGCTGACGAACGTAACGAATACGGGAATCTTTGGCAGCATATTCCCGACAAAGGGTTTCGGTATTATCTGTAGAGGCATTGTCGGAAATCAAAATTTCAAAGTCAGTGTACGTTTGTGCTAAAAGACAATCTAAAGTTCTGCCCAGTAATTTCTCGCGGTTATAAACTGGAATACCGATTGTTACCATTGGTTTATGGGGTGTTGTCATACTCAAGTCTCACAAATGGTTTTTTTCAATAAAGAAATTTTATTTATTTAGGCACGGCGCAGCCAAACTCATCGATGTTTATGATGCGTTGCTAAACGTAACTAATAATTTAGGATAGATTATATATATATTGTATAAATAAGCTACCGTTTGTCGGTGCAATAAAGTCGGCTGAAAGTATTATTTAGTTGAATGTGAGAAAAAAATCTGTATTAATTTTAGCCATTGGTAGTAAAAAGCCACGCAAAATCAATCTTATTGAAAAAATTCGGAATACTATTACTGTCTATAGGTATTAATAATTAGAAATTTTCTATAAATAATAATCGAGTTTTATTTATTAGTGTTACTAATCACATTTTGCGGGCAGGGTGAAACTGGAGCGGGATTTCAAGACGTATCCACTCGAAAATAGTCGGTGTGCTAGTGGATGTACTGCAATTTTTGCTGCTACACCCAGAGCCGCAGGTTGCGGCTTGGGTGCGAATTTTGCCCTGTTTTTGCCAATAATTTAAGGCAAAAAGGGCATTATCCTCGGTGATGTCAAAATGCGTCGCCACGTCATGCAGGCTGGTTGTGCCGCGTTGGCGTACATAATCACGAATTGCACCGAGTAACATAGGGGTCTTCCTTAATTCAAGTGTAATTGCAGTTTGGCTGATGGTTCTTTGCGTCCGGCAAGGTACAGCGCGTAAACAGCAGCGCTAAAGGCTGCTAATACACCAGCTATCCAAGCCAATGACGTTAATGGGTGTTGTGCGAACGTTGCGGTCTGGTAAAACAGCGTTGCCGCTGCGTACCCTAAACCTGTGCTCCATGCCACACCCAGCAATGTCCAACGGCTACCCGTTTCGCGGTACATTGCCCCTGTCGCTGCCACGCATGGGAAATACATCAAAATAAACAACAAGTAAGCAAATGCCCCCACCTTCCCATCAAAATGTTGCTGCATGGCGGCGAAGGTAGTGCTGCTGACTTTTTGTTCTTCATTGATCGCACCAAAACCTAAAGGGTCACTCAAGTTACCCAGCGCGTCACCGACATTTGCCGGAATGGTGGCGACTGCTTCTTGCAAACCGTCGCTGAGGCTGTAAGGTTTAGGTTCTTCCTGCACGGCGGTGTCGCTTGCACCCATTTGGCTGTAGAGCGCGTCTAATGTGCCGACGACTACTTCTTTAGCCAGCAAACCGCTGACAATGCCGACGGTGGCGGGCCAATTATCTGCTTGTAAACCAAAGGGTGAGAATATGGGGGTAACGGTTTTTGCAGCGGCACTTAATACCGATTTTTCGGTGTTTTGATTACCAAAACTGCCATCCGTGCCCAAACTGTTGACCACGTTAATGGCTGTTACCACCAAAACAATGACTTGCCCCGCGCCTAAAATGAAGCCTTTTAGCTTATTCCAAGTATTCAGCAGAATATTGTACAAACCAGGGACTTGGTAGGTCGGCATTTCCATGACGAAATGATCCGCACCGCCTTGTAACAGGGTTTTGCGCATGATGATGCCTGTCAAAATTGCAAAGGCTATCCCGACCAAATACAGCAAAAACACCACGTTTTGCCCGCCTGTGGGGAAAAACGCAGCGGCGAATAGGGCGTATACCGCCAGACGTGCGCCACAGGACATGAACGGTGCCATGAGCACGGTTAAAATGCGTTCGCGGTGACTATCCAAGGTGCGAGTCGCCATGATCGCTGGCACATTGCAGCCAAACCCGACGATTAGCGGCACGAATGCTTTACCCGAAACCCCTAAGCGACGCATGAATTGATCCATCACGAACGCTGCCCGCGCCATGTAGCCGGATTCTTCCAGCAAGGTCAGGAATAAATACAAAGCGGCAATCACCGGAATGAAAGTCGAAACCACTTGCAAACCGCCGCCTAACCCATCGGCAAACAAGGTGATTAACCATTCGGGTGTATTCCAACCACTTAGGACATGACGCACGCCATCCACAGCGATGGTTTGCATTCCAATGTCGAAAAAGTCGATAAACGCCCCGCCAAGGTTGATGCTGAACAAAAACAGCAAGTACATCATGCCAAGGAAAATCGGGATACCCGTCCAACTGCCTAATACCCACTGGTCGACTTTATCGGATAGGGTGCGGCTAATCTTACCGCGTTCCGTTACCGCACTTTGCGCTGTGTGGGTAGCGAGGTCAAAGCGTGCATCAGCTAGTAAAAAGTCCACGGCTTCGTGCGTGGTCGTTTCGATCTGGGTGCGTAACTGGGCAATTGCTGGTACGTCTTTTTGTGTCTGTAACGCCAGTAGTGCGGCTAAACGGTCGGTAGCGGGCTGCGAAGTTTGCAGGGTTTGTAATGCGGTTTCCACACTGTCATGGTAGGGAATCACAAATTGCACCGTGGAAGCACTGGGAATGTAATGACAAATCGCGTGATGAACAGGAGCAAGGTCTTTGTCTTGGCGCAATGAAACGGGAATCACAGGGCAGCCTAAGCGTTCATGCAAGGCCTGTGGGTCGACTTTCATGCCGCGCCGTTCGGCTACGTCCATCATGTTGAGCAGGACAATCATCGGCACGTTGAGTTCGCGCAATTGCAAGGTTAAATACAAACCGCGTTCGAGCGTGCTGGCATCGACAATGTTAATGTATAAGTGGTCGGGATTATTTTGCACAAATTGGCGGGCGACCTGTTCATCAGCAGATGTGTCGCTGAAATCCAAGGAATAAGTGCCGGGCAAATCGACTACGTTTAAATCTTCATTCAGTAAACGGCATTGGCCTTCCTTGCGTTCTACCGTAACGCCAGGCCAGTTACCCGTGCGTTGTCGTGCCCCCGTGAGTAAGTTAAATAACGTGGTTTTGCCCGCGTTCGGATTCCCAACCAGCGCGATTTTGCGGTGCAGCATTGTACGAGGGCAACGTTTCTCGGTGGGTTCACAACATGCCTTGGTCATGGTTTACTCCTGCACTTGCACGAAAATATGGTCGGTAATACTGCGTCCCAGACTGATTCGGTTATTACCATTGCCCAAGACAATATCGCCTTGACGGTTACGGAGTACCTCAATGCGCGTGCCAGAACCAATGCCCATCCCCAGTAAACGGATGCGCGTTGCATTGTCGGTTTTGATGCTGTGCACATGCGCCGCATGTGTTTCAGCAAGCCCTGATAAAGGCTGCGTTGGGGTGACTGTCATCATTTGGCTACCTTTACATGAAAATGATTCTCAATGTTAGGTTAGCTCTAGGTAATCTTCAACTAATACTGAACATTTTGGGCGGGAGTTTGTCTGAGAAGTTGATGCAGCTCATGGTTTGCTATTGCATCGGTCGTGGACTCCTCTTACTCTCCCCGTGATTGGTCGGGGAGAGGATTTTCCACTTGCATGATGAGGCTATGGTGAACCACAAACATTATTTACTGGCTGTCGCATTACTAACCGTTGTAGGTTGTGATCGGCTCGAAAAAGACGCGCTCAATGCACCAGCAGATAACGAGCTGGATCGGTATGGTTTAGAAAGCGTCAAGCTCGGTGATCAAAAACGTATCGCAAGTAAGCCTTTGAATGCTTTACTCAATCAACCCATGCAATGCCAAAGCGGAGTGACGGGGGTAGGCAATACGCGCAAAGCCTTTGCTTTAGAAACCTGCCACGCGACCCTCAGTGAGGGTAGTGTTGGTCAATTGTGGAATGAAAAACTTACTGAGTTTAAAGCGGTTTTTGTGGAAAATCAGTTGTGTAGTTTAGAGCTGCAATTACAAACATCGGGCAATTACGAAGCTCTGTACACTCAACACGGGCAAAAAATTCTCAATTTATTCGGCAAACCGGATGATGCTTCCAGCACAAGCGTGCGCTGGCAGCGTGAAGGCGATGAGGCCATGTTGCAAGATTTAGGTAATGGCAACATCCGTCTAACCATCACCAATAAACAGGTGATGCAAGCTCTGCATCACACAGGTGAGTGATCTTTGCTATGATGCGTGGCGATTTTCACTGTAATTGCACGGAAAGCCATGTCGCGCATTATCTTATTTAACAAACCTTTCGATGTGTTATGCCAGTTTACCGATGGGCAAGGGCGCAAAACGCTGGCGGATTTTATTCGCGTACCGAATGTGTACGCCGCAGGGCGCTTAGATCGAGATAGTGAAGGTTTGTTATTACTCACTGATGACGGACGTTTACAACACAAAATTGCCGACCCCAAGCATAAAACCAGCAAAACGTATTGGGTGCAAGTCGAAGGTGCGCCAACGGAGGCGGATTTGCAGCCATTGCGTGATGGCGTAATGCTAAACGACGGCATGACGCGCCCTGCAACGGTACGCATGATTGAGCCGCCTGCTTGTTTGTGGGAGCGTGACCCACCAATTCGGGTGCGCAAATCGATCCCTGATACTTGGCTGGAAATCACCATTAGTGAAGGGCGTAATCGGCAAGTGCGACGCATGACGGCAGCGGTGGGTTTTCCGACGTTACGGCTGATTCGGTATCGGATTGGTGCGTGGACGTTGGACGGCCTCACTAACGGCGAATGGCGGGACGTTTAACCCCGCCATTATCCATTGGTAACATTTATCTATCATCACAACTTTCGTACTATTTTTTACAACTAATATCTCTTTGCATTCCATCTTCAAAGTGCAAACGGCAAAGACCCGCACCAAGTACCTCAAACTTGATGATAACAGGAACTGGCTGTGCTGAACGTGCTGCAACGGAGTCTTTGATAGCAAATGAAGTATTGAATATCAAAGCGATAGCTAATACGACCTTCCACATAATCGCATACCTTTTTCAATGATTACACACACTTGATTGTGCAAAGCTCGCAAAATCTTTACACGTTGGGGATTATGAAATATTTGCTGAATAAAATCTGTGATATAACGCTCATTTTTTGCGGAAAAAGTAAAGTTTTTTTGTGGGTTGATATGCTGTTTTAATGGTCATGTGATGCAGCACGCTTAATCCATTGCTTACCACGAAATTAGGTGAAACTTCGGCGTTCGTTGTACCATTCGCTTTCCGTTTTCCTTGGTAATGAATGCTGTAACCCATGCTAGTTTTTTCTGATCTTTCTTTGCGGCGCGGTGTAAAAGCCTTGCTGGAATCTGCTTCTGTTTCCATTCACCCTGGTCAGCGTGTCGGGGTAACGGGGGCGAATGGCGTGGGCAAATCCAGCTTATTTGCCCTGATTCGTGGTGAATTGTCGCCGGATACGGGGCATTTCAGTTTGCCGCCGAGTTGGGTGATTGCGCATGTTAAGCAAGAAACGCCATCGAGCGAGCAAAGCGCGTTGGATTACGCGCTGGAAGGTGACGCAGAATATGTGCAATTACGCGCCAAACTGGAACACGCGGATGGCGCACATTTGGGCGAATTGCACGCGCGTTTGGATGCGATTGACGGTTACACGGCCGAAAGTCGTGCCGCGACTTTATTACACGGTTTGGGTTTTAAGCCGGAAGAAATTCAGCGTCCGGTGAAAAGTTTTTCCGGCGGATGGCGAATGCGTTTAAACCTTGCGCAAGCTCTAATGTGCCGTTCTGATCTATTATTGCTCGACGAACCGACCAACCATTTGGATTTGGATGCAGTAATTTGGCTGCAAGATTGGCTGAAAAGCTACCGTGGCACGCTATTATTGATTTCGCATGACCGTGAATTTTTAGATGCAATTTGCACCCACATTGCGCACATTGAACATTCGCGCATGACTTTGTAC